>NZ_LMOM01000054.1 GCF_001424185.1 Deinococcus sp. Leaf326
CGTTCTGGTTTCCAGCGCAGGGCATCGTTCAAATGCTGTGCGCCGTGCCGAACGGTGCTGACGGCTCGACGTCCATGTTTCAGGATGTGGATCGGTCGGGTCTGGCTGAGCCAGACCCCGAGTTTCAGACAGGACATCCACGCCAGGGTCACCAGGCCAAAGAGCCGTTCCAGTCGCGCCGGATCGGTGATCCCGGTCCGTTCCAGATCGAAGCCGCGCGCCTTGAAGCTGCTGAAGGTGCACTCGATCGTCCAGCGGCGTCCATAGAGCTTCCAGGTCTGTCTGACGCCGAAGTCCGTCGCCAGGATCACAAGGTCTCCCGCGGGAGACCTCGTTGCCACGACCCGCAGGAGTTCTCCAAAGACGATGACCCGCTCACCGATCTCCCGGAAGACCCCGGGCGTGATGGTGCTGAACCAGTCTTCTCCGCTCAAGTCGTCGATCAGGTCGCTGTGCCGCAGACGGATGATTCGCCGAATCCCCTGGTGACGAAGAAAGCTGAACCACTCCGCCCCGATGAACTCCCGATCGGCGACGAGGCCCTGCCAGCGGTTCGCTGGCAGCAAGCGGAGCAGGCTGAGAACAACCCACATGCGGGTTCGGGTGGAACTGTTGCCGGTGTGATCGAGGGCCATCCAGACGAGTGGGATGGTGTAGCCCTCAATGACCGCGCCYAGGACAAGGAAATT
Source organism: Deinococcus sp. Leaf326 (assembly GCF_001424185.1). Lineage (NCBI taxonomy): Bacteria > Thermotogati > Deinococcota > Deinococci > Deinococcales > Deinococcaceae > Deinococcus > Deinococcus sp. Leaf326. The sequence goes on from NZ_LMOM01000054.1 coordinate 690, forward strand.
GATGGGTGACTCGCCATGTTCCCAGGTTGTGCGGTCGAGACTCATGAGGATCTTGCCGRGAGGCAGGTGGGCAATCAACAGGCAGAGGAAGACGTGCAGGGTGAGTTGATCATCTCGGAACGCACGTTCGACACGTCTCTTTTTTGCTGCTGGGGAACTGAGTCCAGGGAGGTGGCTGCTCAGGTCGTGATGATTGACACTCTGGGCGGTGATCAGAGCGAGGAGGACATCGACGACACGCTGAAGCGTGTCGATTCGCAGATGGGGAACCTGGGTTTTGAAGTGGCGAGTGAGTGCGGTAGCCTGATGGAAGGCGGATTCTGGTGCGTTCACACCTCCAGAAGACCGCCTTTCGTCATTTTTGGCGATCCCCAAACCTGTTGAGGCTGTTCAGAACAGGGAAAACTGAAGTTGTCCTCTACTGAGGTCACACCTCCAGAAGACCGCCTTTCGTCATTTTTGGCGATCCCCAAACCTGTTGAGGCTGTTCAGAACAGGGAAAACTGAAGTTGTCCTCTACTGAGCAGGCAACCGCATGACGCGAGCTACATCTTTGACGGCGGGATCGCCGCCATATTGCGCAGCCAACTTCTCCTGGATGTCGGTGAATCGAGCTAGGTCACCGTCGCGGAGTAGCCAGTAGACGTGGTATTTCGCTGGGCTGCTCTCGACGACGATAGACGGCTCTATTGCCCAATTGGTAGGCAAAGGTGCTCCATCCAAGTCGAGCATCTGGGCACGGCAGGTCTGAACGTCCTTCGCTTTGCGGCCAGCGCCATTCGTCTCATTGACTGTGACAAAGATGCCAGCCCCAGCACGATTGAGTTCTTGGAGTCGAGGAAGGTGCTCGTCGTATTCCGAAACATCGAAGTGAATGATCTGAATCAAGTCCGGCCGTTTGGCTTCGGGTGCTTCCTTGAAGGTCTGCACTGTGACACGGGGAGCGGTTTCGGGAGCCAAGGCTCGCAGAAAATCTTCGGTGGATGGTCCCTCGGCGGCGTGTACGTCAGTGGAATCACTGAGTACAGTGAGGGTGGTTGCGTCCTCACTGGCTGACTGGTCGGTGGGGATCATCTTTTACGGTCTCCGTAAATCTGTGCCTGAACCCAACGCTCAAGCTCTTCCTCCGGGATGCGGAAGATGGTGCCCAGTGGACGAACGACCCTGAGCTGACCTGTGTGGATCAGGGCACGAATGGTTTTCGGGTGGACGGCAAGACGCTTGGCCGCCTCTCTGACACTCAAAAGCACAGTAGACATAAGCCTCCTCGAATAGGGGGAATGGGTTGTGTGCAGCGCTAAGGCTGTTGGCGGGGATTAGGCTTGAATGGGCAGTGCCTCTGCTGGACGTGCGGTCTCGTGGGGAGAGCGTCAACTTGTCCCGATCTTGTTCAGCGAAAGCCCATTCAGACGTGCCTTTCCTGGCCTTCAGGTTCCTTTCCGAACCCTCGGGTTTACTCTAAGACCGATTTTCAGATGGCCTGTTTTTTCTCGAAAAAGGCATAGAAGCTGCGGAAATTGCTCTAGTGGGGGTTCTAGAGATGGGGTACGGTTTGGTCCCCGTTCTTTACGGTTTTGCGGTTCAAGGTGAATAATTGAGTGCAGCAGGGCAAAAAGGACACCTGGGCCCGTCACCGCAAGTGAAACGCAAAAGGTCAGGGCGGACCCTGACTGGGCGTTTCAGATGGGGTAGGTACTCCAGGTGAAGAGTGAAATCAGCGGTGTAATTGACAGAGACTGGGGCTCACGTCAGGATCGCGGAAATGTGCAATTCAGAGAAAAATGTTGTCCAGCACAACTCTAAGGCAGAGCTATGTGTTACGCAAATAACATAATCCAGACTTTTAATCAGCGGGTTCTCGGTTCGAGTCCGAGGCGACCCACCAGAAATCCCCCGTCTTGAACGGGGGTTTCTCTTTGGGCTCGTCCTGCCGGGTTACAGAAGGGCCCGGCTCGGGGCGGCGCTCGCTCCCTGTGTTCTGCCGCAGAAAGAGAGCAGGCCAGAGCTTCTACCCTGGTCTGCCCTTATAGAAGACGGTGCCGGCCAGTGACCGGTCCTGTCTGTCTCAGAACTTCAGCGTGTACTCCGCGAAGCCGTCGTCACGGGTACGCACGAGCGCCGCGCCGGCCGGCAGCGCCTTCTGGGCGTTCGGGCTGCTCGTGACCAGCAGGGTCGCGCCGGGGATGGGCGTGAGCTTCCAGTTGCCGTCGGCGGCCGGGTTGACCGTCTTCTGCTCCTGGAAAAAGCCGATGAGGGCCTGACGGGTTTCGTCGGGGGCCTGGAGCACGATGTTCTTGCCCGTCAGCGCGGGGAACTTGCCGCCGCCCGAGGCGCGGTAGTTGTTGGTCGCCACCACGAACTGCTGCGCCGGGTCAATCGGCTTGCCCTGATAGGTCAGGTTCCGGATGCGGTGGGCGTCCGCATTCACGAGGTCGCCGGCCGTGTTGTAGCGGCTGGGCTGGGTCACGTCGATCTCGTAGTTCACACCGTCGATGATGTCGAAGTTGTAGGTCGGGAAGGCCTCGTTGACCAGGGCCTGCGGCTCGGTCTTGGCAGGGTCGATCTGATTGAACTGCCCGGCCGAGCGCTCCAGCCACTCCTGCACCTGCGCGCCCGTGACCTGCACGGCCTGCACGGTGTTGGGGTACACGTACAGGTCGGCGACGTTCTTGATCGCCAGCGTGCCTGCCGGAATGTCGGTGTAGTAGCTCGGGCCCGAGCGGCCCCCGGCCTTGAAGGGTGCGGCGGCGCTGAGCACCGGGAGGTCCTTGTACGGCGTGGTCGCCAGGGCCTTCTTCACGTAGTCGGTCTGGGCGTTGCTCACGAGTTGCACGCTGGGATCGTCCTGCACGAGCGCCCAGTAGGAGGTGATGGGCGCCGAGAGGTCGGCCACCTTGCCGCGCACGTAGGCCAGGGTGCCCTCGTGGGCGGTCCGGACGGCGTTGGCGATGCGGGGGTCGGGCGTGACGAGGTTCTTCTTGGCCGTCTTGTCCCAGATGGGCCGGATGCTCGCCTCGCCGGTCTGGATGGCCCACTTCTGGGCCTTGCGGTCATAGTTCAGCTTCAGGTCCACGATGCCGAGGTCGTTGCCCCAGAAGCCCGCCATCACGACCGGCTTGCCGTTGATGGTGCCGTTCTTGATGTCCGCGCCGGGAATGTCCTTGTAGACCGGCCCGGGGAATTCCTGGTGGCTGTGGCCGCTGAGGACCACGTCGATGCCCGGTACCTTGGTGAGCTCGGTCGCCACGTTTTCCTGGCCGGGCTTGTAGTCGGCGTTGATACCGCTGTGCGCTACCGCCACGATGATGTCGGCGCCCTGGGCTTTCATCTGGGGCACGAACTTGCGGGCGGTCTCCAGGATGTCGGCCGTCACGATCTTGCCGTCGAGGTTGGCCTTGTCCCACTCCACGATCTGCGGGGGCAGCAGGCCGATCACGCCCACGTTGATGACGTAGGGGCGGCCCTGGGTGTCGTAGACCACCCGTCGCTGGATCAGGTAGGGCGTGAACGCATTGTCGCCCGGCTGGCCGCTGCCGTTGTCCTTGTAGGTGTTGGCACTCACGATGGGCATCGGCGCGTCGGCCACGATCTGCTGCAGGAAGGGCAGGCCGTAGTTGAACTCGTGGTTGCCCAGGTTGCCGGCGTCGTACTTCAGCAGCTTCATGGCGGCGTGCATGGGGTGCAGCTGCCCCGGCTGGAGGGGCCGCACCTTGGCCACGTAGTCGCCGAGCGGCGTGCCCTGGATGAGGTCGCCGTTGTCGTACAGCAGCGTGTTGCGCTTTTCCTTGCGCGCGTTCTGGATCAGGGTGGCGGTGTATTCGAAGCCGAACTCGCCGGTCGGCTTGTCCTGGTAGTAGTCGTAGCCCAGCGCGTTCGTGTGCAGGTCAGTCGTTTCCAGGATGCGCAGGTCGACGGTCTGGGCCCCGGCGGCGCCCGCCAGGAGAGCCGTCATCAGCATGAGGGTTTTCTTCACGCCCCGCAGGATACGCCGCCTGCCCGTCCTCCTGTCTGTGAAACAGGCCGCGCCGTTCAGGGCGCCGGGACGAGGTGGCCCGGCCCCAGGTCGCGCGCCGCGCGCGCCCCGAGCAGCCCCAGCGTCAGGTCGAACTCGGCCAGCAGGTTGCCCAGGACCTCGCGCACCCCGTCCTCGCCCGCGATACCCAGGCCGTACACGTAGGGCCGCCCGATCAGCACCGCCCGCGCCCCCAGCGACAGCGCCTTGGCGATGTCGGCCCCGGTGCGCACGCCGCTGTCGAACAGCACCGGCAGCCCGCCCGCCGCCGCGACCACGCCCGGCAGACAGTCGAGCGCGCCGACCTCGCCGTCGATCTGACGCCCCCCATGGTTGCTCACGATCAGGGCGTCCACGCCGCGTGCCGCCGCCTCGCGGGCGTCGTCCGGGTGCAGCACGCTCTTGAGGACGATGGGCAGCCGGGTCCACTCGCGCAGGCGCGACAGGTCGTCCCAGCCGAGGTCGGGGTTGGTGTAGGTGGCGACGAAGCGGGTGGTCGCCGCGCGCATCTGCTCCAGGTTCAGCCCGTAGGGGCGGCCCCGGCGCAGCAGCTCGGCCCCGGTCTTCAGCAGCTCCAGCGACGGCCGGGGCGAGGGCGGTGGGCCGCCCACCGGCAGCGCGAGCCGCGAGCGGAAGACCGGGTCGCTGAGGTACTGTCCCAGCCCCAGCCCGCGCAGGAAGGGCAGGTGCCCCAGGTCGAGGTCGCGGGGTCGCCAGCCCAGCAGGGTGGTGTCCAGCGTCACCACGATGGCCTGGGCGCCGCAGGCCTCGGCGCGCTCCACCAAGGAGCGGGTCACGCCGTCGTCGGTGCCCCAGTACAGCTGATACCAGCGCGGCGCGTCCCCCATCGCCGCCGCAACCTCCTCCATCGGCACCGCCGCCTGCGTACTGAAGACGAATGGTAGACCCAGCGAGGCGGCGGCCCGCCCCACCGCGAGATCGGCGCCGGGGTGTACGAGGTCCAGCGCCCCCACCGGGGCCAGCAGCAGCGGCGACGGGTAGGTGTGCCCCAGCAGCTCGGTGCTCAGGTCGCGCGTGGCGCTGCCCACCAGCTGGCGGGGCAGCAGCCGCACCCGGTCGAAAGCCTCACGGTTGAAGCGCACCGTGCGCTCGGCTCCCGCTCCGCCGGCCACGTAGGCGAAGGCGGCGGCGCTCAGGTGGGCGTGCGCCGCCGCTTCGAGGGTGTCGGGGCCGGTCGGCACCAGCGGCGCGCGGCCGCTCAGGCCGTCCACGTACACGGCGGTCTGCCGGGCGCGGCCGGGCGAGCGCAGGGGGGGGGTCATGCGCGCAGCATAGCGGCCCCGCCGCGCGCTCCGGCCGGGTCTACAGCGACGCCGCCAGCCGCTCGAACAGGGCCGGCACCGGGGGCGCGGCCCCGCCCGCCACCCACCCGAAGCGCCGGTCGCGCGCCGGGCCGCCCTCGCCTACACCCAGCCCGCCGGGAAACAGCGGCGAGAGGTCGCCCATACCCTCCACGACCCGCGCGCCGGGCCGGGCCAGCAGTTCGCCGGTCAGGGCCTCGACCTCGCGCGGGTGCCCGAAGTGCCATAGGTGCAGCTCGCCGCCCTGCTCCCAGGCAAAGCGCGGCATGTGGGCTGGCAGGTCGTCCAGGCGGCCGGGGCCGGCGACGTGGCGCGCACTCAGGCCAGGGCGCAGGCGCAGGGTCAGTTCGAGCGGCTCGCCCAGCGCTCCGAAACTGCCCACGAAGGGCCGCGTGAGGTCGTAGCCCTGCACGTTCTTCACGGTGCGGCCACCCGCACGTACCACGCGGCCCGAGCGGGTACGCAGCACCACGCCCAGCACCTCCGCCCCGAAGAAGAAAGTCTGCCCGAAACCCCCGCGCGAAACCAGCCCGCCCACCCCGCCCGGCAGCTCGACCGGCGCGAAGGGGGGGTACAGGCCCGGCGGCAGCGCCGCGTAGACCTCGGCGAGCGTCACGTCGCCGGTCAGGGTCAGGGTCTGGTCGCCCGGCGAGAGGTCAAGGATGGGCATGGGGGGTCTCCGTCTTGGTAGGTTCAGTCGCGGCGTTCTCCAACTCGTCGGGCAGAATCTTGCCGGGGTTGAGGCAGCCCTGCGGATCGAGCGCCCGCTTGACGCTGCGCAGCACGTCCAGCGATTCGGGGTCCACCGCGTCGCGCATGAAGTCGCGTTTCATGCTGCCGATGCCGTGCTCGCCGCTCAGCACGCCGCCGTGCCGGATGGCGACGAGCGCGATCTGGTGGGCGAGGTGGTGGACGGCCTCGGCCGACTCGGTGCGCGGGTCGAACAGGATGTTGGGGTGCAGGTTGCCGTCTCCGATGTGCCCGAACTGCACGACCGGAAAGGGGCTGGCGTCGCCCAGCGCCCGGATCTCACGGACCACGTCGGGCAGGGCGCTGCGCGGCACCACAATGTCCTCGTTCATCCGCTGCGGCCGGATGCGCCCCAGGGCGGGGGAGACGCTTCGCCGGGCGCGCCACAGGGCGTCGCTCTCGGCGTCGGTGGCTGCGCGGCGCACCTCGCCCCCGGCCCCCAGGCAGGCGGCCTCGACCAGCGCGCGCTCGGCTTCCACGGTCTCCAGGTCGTCGCCGTCGGTGTCCACCAGCAGCACGGCGCCCGCCTCACGCGGCAGCCCCAGGTGCAGGTAATCCTCGACCGCGCCCACGCAGGCCGTGTCCATGAATTCCAGTTTGCTGGGCACCGCGCCCGCCGCGATGGCGCGGCTCACCGCTTCGGCGGCCTGCCCGACCTCCGCGAAATGGGCCATCAGGGTGCGCACGTGCCGGGGCGGGGGCGTGAGGCGCAGCGTCGCCTCGGTGATTAGGCCCAGCGTGCCCTCCGAGCCGATCAGCAGCCCGGCGAGGTCGTAGGCCCCGCGCGTCAGCTCATGGACCTCGCCGGCCTCGTCCACGAATTCCAGGCCCTGCACGTAGTCGCCGGTCACGCCGTACTTGAAACAGGTCGGCCCCCCAGCGTTCTCGCCCAGGTTGCCGCCGATGGTGCTCGTCCGGAAACTGGCCGGGTCGGGCGGATACACCAGCCCGTGTGGGCGTGCGGCCTCGGTGACCTTCAGCGTGACCACCCCGGCCTGCGCCCGCGCCTCGCGCCGCTCGGGGAAAATGTCGAGCCGCGTCATGCGCGTGAACGAAATGACCAGCCCCTCGCGCAGCGGCACCACGCCGCCGCTCAGGCCGCTGGCCGCGCCGCGCCCCACGATGGGCACGCCCGCCGCGCGCGCCGCCCGGACGGCCGACACCACGTCGGCGGTGCTCTCGGGCAGCACGACTGCCAGCGGCGTCTCACCGAACGCGATGGCGTCGTAGCGGTAGTTGCGCCGCTCGGGCAGGCTGCTCAGGACCTTGCGGCTGCCCAACATCCGGGTCAGCTCGGCCGCCAGCGCGTTGTCGGGCGTGCCCGGCGAGGCGGGCTTGCGGGCGCGCGAGTTGGTGGTCAGGGCCCACTTTTCGGGCAGCCTGGGCAGCTTGAGACTCACAGTTCCCCCCGGTACGCGAGGTCCAGCACCTCGACGGTGTGCATCACCGGTACGGGGCTGCCCGCGCGGCGCACGTGGCTCTGGATCTGGGTATGGCAGCCGATGTTCCCACTGGCGATGAGGTCGGGCGTGGTCGAGAGGATGTTCTTGGCCTTGCGCGCGCCGAGCTGCCCGGCCAGTTCCGGCTGTTCGAGGTTGTAGGTGCCCGCCGACCCGCAGCACAGGTCACCCTCGGGCACTTCGAGCACCGTGACGCCCGGAATGGCCCGCAGCAGTTGCCGGGGGGCGAGGCGTACGCCCTGCGCGTGGGCGAGGTGACAGGCGTCGTGGTACGCGACCGTCAGGGGCCGCGAGGCCGGCAGCGGCGGCTCGAGGTCGCCCGAGGCCAGCAGTTCGGCGAGGTACTCCGACACGTCGCGCACCTTGGCCGCGAAGGCCCTCGCCTGCGCCTCGTCGGGCAGGCCGTGCAGCACCGCCGGATACTCCTTGAGGCCCGCGCCGCAGCCCGCCGCGTTACTGAGGACGGCGTCGTACTCGGCCGGGTCGAAGGCCGCGAGGTTGGCGCGCACCAGCCGCAGCGCCTCGTCCCGCGCGCCCGTGTGCAGCGCGGCGGCCCCGCAGCAGCCTTGTCCCTGCGGAATCACGACCTCAATGCCGTTGCGGCTTAGCACCCGCAGCGTCGCCGCGTTGAAGTTCGGCGCCAGCGCCTGCTGCGCGCAGCCGACCAGAAAGGCCACCCGGCCCCGCCGCTGGCCCCGCGCGGGCGTGAACTCTGCGCTGGGCTGCATCGCCGGGACGTGCTCGGGCAGCAGGTCCAGCGGCGACCGCAGGGCGGCGGGCAGCGCGGGCGCCAGCGGTTTGGCGTATTGCCCGGCCCGCGCGGCCACGCTGAACAGCTTCGGCGCGGGCAGGGCCTTGAGGATGGCGAAGCGTTTGGCCCGGTCCAGCGGCGTACGGCGGCGCTGCGGCTCGCTCCAGCCCCGGAAACTGGTGATGAGTTCGCCGTAGGGCACGCCGCTGGGGCAGGCGGTCACGCAGGCCTGACAGCCCAGGCAGCGGTCAAGGTGCGGCGCGGCCAGTTCCAGCTCCAGCCCGCCTTCGAGAACCTCCTTCATCAGCACGATGCGCCCGCGCGGACTGTCCATCTCGTCGCCCAGCAGCGCGTAGGTGGGGCAGGCGGGCAGACAGAAGCCACAGTGGACGCAGGCGTCGACCGCGTGCGCCATGACCTCGCCCTGCGGCCCGATCGCGCGCACCGGAATGTCGTTGTTCATGCCCTGACCTTCATGCCCGACAGGATAGGCGCGGGCAACAGCGCAAAAGGAAGCAGAGCTAGAAACGGCGGCGCGGTAGGGGCCGCCGCGACCGCCGAAAGTGACCCGCGCACTGCCCCCACGGACCCCCCCCCGGAAGCCGCAGAGAGGAAGCGGTTCCATTCGTTCGTTCGCTTGACAAACCAATGAAATGAAGAGCAGCATAAGACCAACTCACTTACCCCCGTCCTGGTCTGCCGGGACACCTCGCCGCTCCACCCGCCCGCCGCGGCGTGTGTCAGCGCCGCCCCGAGCCGATCGCCACGTCCTCTATCTGTTGTCCGGAGCCTGCCCATGTTGCCCGAATCCGATCCCCTGCACCACCTCACCGCTCCGGAGCGGCCCGCGACCCTGGATCTCGCGGCCATCCGCGCGCGGCACACGGCGCTGCTGCTGCGCCGGCTGTGGGAAGGGGACCGGGCACGGGTGGACCTCGCGCAGGAACTGGGACTGTCGCGCAGCGCCATCAGCTCCATCGTCTCGGAACTCCTGGCGGTCGGACTGGTGCAGGAACTGGGCACCCGCAGCGGCAGCCGCTCGGGCCGCCGGGCGACCATGCTGACCCTCAACGCCCGCGCCGCCGCGCTGCTCGCCGTGGACCTGGGCGCCAGCCACGCCCGCGTGGACCTGCTGGACCTGCGCTGCCGCACCCTCGCGACCCGCACCGTGCCGCACGACATCTTGAGCGGCCCGGCCGCCACCTACGGCCTGCTGGCGCGGCTGTGCGGCCTGGTGCTGGCCGAGGCGGGCGTGGCCGGCAGCGAGGTCGCGCTCGTCGGGGTGGGCGTGCCGGGCCCGGTGGACTACGCCACGGGCCGGGTCGTGCAGCCGCCCAACATGCCCGGCTGGGACGGCGAGAATGTCGGCGAGGCCCTGCGCACGGCCCTGGGGTACGGCGTCCTCGTGGACAACGACGCCAACCTGGGCGCGCTGGCCGAGGCCCGCTTCGGGGCCCACCGGGGCGCGAGCGACCTGATCTATGTCAAGGCGGCCACGGGCATCGGCGCAGGCATCCTGCTGGGCGGCCGGCTACACCGGGGCATGCGCGGCGGGGCCGGCGAGATCGGGCATATCAGCATCAACGAGCGCGGACCGGTGGGCCGCAGCGGCAACCCCGGCAGTCTGGAGAGCTACGCCGCCGCACAGGTGCTCACCGTCCTGGCCACCGAGTTGCGCGTGGGCCGCGAGAGCGCCCTGCCCGCGGTCCCCACCCTGGCCGACCTGACCCGGCTCTCGGCCAGCGACGCCGTGGCCCGCGAGGTCTGGCAGACGGCCGGGCACCACGTCGGCGTGGCGATCAGCACGGTGCTCAACTTGTTCAACCCATCGGCCGTCGTGATCGGTGGGCGGCTCGCCCTGGCGGGCGAGGTGTTTCTGGACGCCGTGCGCGGCAGTGCCCTGGCCCGCACCCTACGCATCAACGCCGGGGACGTGCGCCTGAGTCTGACTACGCTGGGCGAAAATGTAGGCGTGCTGGGCGCCGGGGCCATGCTGCTCGGGCACCTGCTGACTCCGGCCGGGCTGCCCCACCTGTACGCCGTCTCTGCGCTGCGCGCCTCGGTTCAGCCTGGCCTGGCCGCGAAGATCGGCGCGGCTGCCCCGGTCCTCGCGGCGTCGGTGGCGCTGGGGACCCTGCTGGTCGCCGGCCCCGCGACCTCGCCCGCTTCGCGGTCCACCGGGCCCCCAGGTACGGGCGCTCTGGCCGGACCGGCTCCGCCCCCGGCGGTTTCTTCCTGACCCTCCATCCCGTTTCATATCCGTCCTCTCGTGCTGCCCCGTGACCCCCCGCCCTCTCATTCCCTACTGTTTCTGGAGGCTCCACCGTGCGTACCCCCAAAAAAGCCCTGATGCTGGCCCTCGCCCTCGCCACCGTGTCGAGCGCCTCGGCGGCCGGCAAGCTCGAAATCTTCTCCTGGTGGTCCGGCGACGAAGGTCCCGCCCTCGACGCGCTCGTCAAGCTGTACAAGCAGAAGTACCCCAGCGTGACCGTGGACAACGCGACCGTGTCGGGCGGCGCCGGCACGAACGCCAAGGCCGTGCTCAAGACCCGCATGCTGGGCGGCACGCCCCCCGACTCGTTCCAGGCCCACGCCGGCCAGGAACTCATCGGCACCTGGGTCGTCGCCAACCGCATGGAGGACCTCAGCAGCCTGTTCAAGTCCGAGGGCTGGGCCAAGGCCTTCCCCGCCGACGTGATCTCGCTGGTCTCCAGCAAGGGCGGTATCTGGAGCGTGCCGGTGAACGTTCACCGCTCCAACGTCATGTGGTACAACCCCGCCAAACTCAAGGCCTGGGGCGTCACCGCTCCCAAGACCTGGACCGAGTTCCTGACGACCTGTAACACCCTCAAGGCCAAGGGCGTCGCCGCGCCGCTCGTCGTGGGTGAGAACTGGACCCAGCAGCACCTCTGGGAGAACGTGATGGTCGGCAGCCTGGGCGCCGCCGGCTGGCAGAACCTGTGGAGCGGCAAGACCAAGTTCACCGATCCCAAGGTGGTCGCGGCGTTCACGACCTTCGGCAAGGTCATGGACTGCGCGAACAAGGACGCCTCGGGTCTGAGCTGGCAGCAGGCCAGTGACCGCATCGTCGACGGCACGAGCGCGTTCAACATCATGGGCGACTGGGCCGCCGGCTACTTCACCACGACCAAGAAGCTGGCTCCCAATACCGGCTTCGGCTGGACGACGGCCCCCGGCACGAGCGGCACCTTCGTGATGCTCGCCGACGCCTTCGGTCTGCCCAAGGGCGCCAAGGACCGCGCCGAGGCGCTGAACTGGCTCAAGGTACTGGGCAGCAAGCAGGGCCAGGACACCTTCAACCCCCTCAAGGGCAGCATCGCCGCCCGCCTCGACAGCGACCTGAGCAAGTACAACACTTACTCCAAGAGCGCCGCCGCCGACTGGAAGAAGAACAAGATCGTGGGCAGCATGGCGCACGGGGCTGTGGCTCCCGAGAGCTTCACGAGCGCCTTCGGGGCCGTGATCGACCAGTTCGTGGCGAGCAAGAACGCCCAGGGCGCCGCCGCCGCGGCCCAGCAGCTCGCCGACAAGGCCGGCATCGGCAAGTAAGTCTCCTTCCGGCCCAACCGCCCGCCCCCCGGGTGGGCGGCGGGCCGGCGCGGTACGTGAGGTACGGGCAGTGAGTCCCGCGCCGCACGTACCGCTTCGCCGCGTGCGTCTGGAAGCGGCTCCAGCCTTCCGGCCATGCCTGGACTGCGCCGCCGCCCTGCCTTCCGGCCGGAACCCTTTTTCCCAGAAACTGCCGTCTCGAGGAGGCCCCTTTTGAAAGGTTTGACCAAAGACCGCCTGTGGGCCCTGGCCGTGCTGCTTCCCAGCCTGATTCTGGTCGGGGTATTCGTGTACGGCTTCATCGGCCGCACGGTGTACGTGAGCATGACCGACTGGGGCAACGACCCCGCGCAGGCCCTCGCCACCAACCCGATCATCCGCTGGACGGGGCTGGACAACTACCGCGAACTGTTCACCGGATTCTTGCAGGGCCGTTTCCGGCAGGAACTCGTCAGTACCGTCTTTTTCACGCTCTTTTTCATTCTGGGCTGCCTGGGTCTGGGTCTGGGCCTCGCGCTCGTGCTCGACCGCAACCCCAAGGGCGAGGGCCTGTGGCGCACCATCTTCCTCTTTCCCATGAGCCTGAGCTTCATCGTGACCGGCACCATCTGGCGCTGGATGCTGCAGCCGCAGGGCGGGGTGAACCAGGTGCCGACCCTGTTCGGTGCCCAGCCGTCCACTTTCGGGTGGCTGAGCAGCACCGACGCCATCTGGAAGTTCGACTGGAACAAGCTGCCGCTCATCACGGCGGCGGTCGTGGGGGTCGTGCTGGCAGTCATCGCCTTCCGGGCCTTCTCCTCGGCGCAGCGCACGCGCGGCCTCGTCGCGGCCGCCTGCGCCGCGCTGCTCTTCATCTGGGCGCTGTTCGTCGGGCCGAACGTGAAGATGCTCGCCGCGCCCGAGCTGCACGGCTTCAACCTCGCCCTGATCGGCATCGTGATCGCGGCCGTGTGGCAGATGAGCGGCTACACCATGGCGCTGTACCTCGCGGGCCTGCGCGGTATTCCTGAAGAGCTGCGCGAGGCGGCGCGGGTGGACGGCGCGACCGAGTGGCAGATGTACGGCCGCGTGATCTTCCCGCTGCTCGCGCCCATCAGCCTCTCGGCCATGATCATCCTGGGGCACATCAGCCTCAAGATCTTTGATCTCGTGTACGCGATGGCCGGCCCCGACAACACCTTCACCAGTGTGCCGGCGCTGAACATGTACCTCACGAGCTTCCGCCAGAACCAGTTCGCGCTCGGCGCAGCCATCGGCACCATCTTGCTGATCCTGGTGGCCTTCGTGATCGTGCCGTACCTGAGCAGTTCCTTCCGCGCCGAGGAGGGCCACGCATGAGCGCCCCCGCATCCTCCACCGACCGTCCCGGCCTGGGCCGCGCAGGCATGTACCTGCTGCTCGTCATCGCCGCCCTGTTCTTCCTGGTGCCGGTCTACCTGCTGTTCGCTACTGCCTTCAAGAGCCCCGACGCCATCAATCTGGCGACCGCGTGGCACTGGCCCTCGGCCCTGAACTGGGCGAGCTTCTCCGACGCCTGGTCCAAGATCGGCGGGAACATGGGCAACAGCCTGTTCCTCGCCGTGGTGTCCACGCTGCTCGCCGCCCTGCTGGGCAGCCTGAACGGCTACGCGCTCGCCAAGTGGAAGTTCAAGGGCGCCAACACCCTCTTCGCCCTGATGCTCTTCGGCATGTTCATCCCGTATCAGGCGATCCTGATCCCGCTGTTCCAGTTCATCAAGGCTCTGGGACTGTACGGCAGTGTGTGGGGCCTGATCCTGGCGCACGTCGTGTACGGCCTGCCCATCACCACGCTGATCTTCCGCAACTTCTACGCGGACGTGCCCGACGCGCTCGTCGAGGCCGCGACCATCGACGGCGCGGGCTTCTGGCAGATCTACAGCCGCGTGATCTTCCCGATCAGCATTCCGGGCTTCGTGGTGGTCATCATCTGGGAATTCACCCAGGTCTGGAACGAGTTCCTGTTCGCTGCCACGCTGACGAACACGACCTCGCAGCCCGTGACCTACGCCCTGTCGCAGCTTTCGGGCGGTCAGGCGGTCTCGTGGAACCTCCCGATGGCCGGCGCCATCCTCGCCGCGCTGCCCACCCTGCTCGTCTATATCCTGCTGGGCCGCTACTTCGTGCGTGGCCTGCTGGCCGGCAGCGTCAAGGGCTGAGTCCCCGCCTTCCGTCTCCACCGCTCTACCCGACTCCCCCAGCCCTCCATGTGGCTGGGGGAGTTTTTGCCGTGGCTTCAGCCCAGCAGCTCGAGTTCACCCAGGTCGGTCAGGAATTCCCGCGTCGGCAGGTCCTCGGGGTCGAAGGCGCGGTCGCCCTCGGCCGGCGGGGTGCCCAGCCCAGTGAAGTCGTACAGGTCGCGGTCGAGCAGGTGGCTGGGGGTCACGCGGGTGAGCGAGCGCAGGATGTTGTTCAACCGCCCTGGGTGCTCGCGTTCCCAGTCCTGAAGCATCCGCCCCACGACTTCGCGCTGCAGATTCGCCTGAGCGCCGCACAGGTCGCAGGGAATGATGGGAAAGCGGGCGGCCTGCGCGTAGCGCACGATGTCGGCCTCGGGCACGTAGGCCAGCGGCCGGATGACCACGTTGCTGCAGTCGTCCGACTGCAGCTTGGGCGGCATGGCCTTGAGCCGCGCGCCGAAGAACAGGTTCATGAACAGGGTTTCGAGGATGTCCTCGCGGTGGTGCCCCAGCGCGATCTTGGTGGCCCCCAGCCGCCGGGCGTGGGCGTACAGCGCGCCCCGGCGCAGGCGGCTGCACAGCGCGCAGGTGGTCTTGCCCACAGGTGTCTTGGCCTTCACGACGCTGTAGGTGTCCTGATACACGAGTTCGTGCGCCACCCCCAGGTCCGCGAGGTAGCGCGGCAGCACGTCCTTCGGAAAGCCCGGCTGCCCCTGATCGAGGTTCAGGGCCACGAGCCCGAAGCGGACCGGCGCGCGGCGCTGCAGGTGGAGCAACACGTCCAGCAGCGCGTAGCTGTCCTTGCCGCCCGAAAGGCAGACCATTACGAGGTCGCCCTCCTCGATCATGCCGTAGTCGCTGATCGCCTGCCCCGCGAGACGGGCGACCGGCGCGAGCAGCCGGCTGCGTTCCGCAGGCGAGGCGGGGAGCGGCTGGGGGGCAGCGGCGGGGGAGGGCAGGACAGGGTCGTGGGTCATGGCGTAAAGCGGGGACGGGGCCCGGCGCTGGGGCCATGCTAGCGCCCCCGGGCGGGCCGTCCACCCATTGGGTGACGATTCCTCACCGGAGCGGCGCTTATTCTGGGGGATATGAGTCGCCGTTCCCGCCCGGTTTCCCGCACGCCGGCCGCCCCTACACCGGGGTCCAAGGGGGCGGGCCGCGCCGGGACCACGCGCGCCGCGAAACGCGCCTCGCCCAGGCCGCCCCGCCGGCCGGCGGGGTGCCTCGCCTGGGTGTTCCGGGGAGCCGGCGCGCTGCTGCTGCTGGGGGCGGCGACGGCCGGGGGCATGTACTACGCCTGGGGCCGCGACCTGCCCAGCGTGGCCGACCTCGACGTGCTGGAATACAGCGGCCAGACGCGGGTATACGACCGCACCGGCGGGCTTATCGGCACGCTGACCCCCAGCCTCAGCAGCGGCAACAGCGTGAACCGCGACCTGATCCCGCTGTCGCAGATCAGCCAGCCTCTGCGCAAGGCGGTCGTGACCAGTGAGGACCGGCGTTTCTACGAGCACCACGGTGTGGACTACAAGGGCATCGCGCGCGGGCTGCTCAAGGGGCTGCTGCGCAACGACCTGGAGGGCGGCAGTTCCATCACCCAGCAGGTGGTCAAGAACACGCTGCTCGCGGACTACAACCAGGCGCGCACTCCGGAGCGCAAGTTCAAGGAGGCGCTGCTGGCCTACCAGCTCGACCGCGACTTCGACAAGAGCAAGATCCTGAACGCCTATCTCAATATCGTGTACTGGGGCGACGGCGGTCCGCGCGACATCGTGGGTATTCAGAGCGCGGCGCGCGCCTACTTCCGCAAGGACGCCGCACAGCTGAGCCTGGCCGAGAGTGCGTACCTCGCCGTCCTTATTCCGGCGCCCAACAGCCGTTACCGCGACTTCACGGCGTACCGGCCACTGATGCGTAATCTCCTCGACCGCATGGTCGAAGACGGCCGCGTGACCCGCGCGCAGGCCAACGAGGCCTGGAAGACGCCCATCTACCCGGCCGGCTGGCGTCTGGGCTGGAACGCGGACGGCACCGTGCGCAGCGCCGTCCTGGAAAATCCCGACCGCCTGCGCCAGAACCTCGCGGCCACCGAGCAGCGGACCGCCAGCCGCTACGAGTACCAGTCGTACCTCCAGGCGGTCGAGAAGGAGATGCTGCCCAGGGTGGGGCGCCGGGCGCTGTACGGCGGCGGCAAGATCTTCACGGGGATGGACATCCAGGCGCAGCAGTCGGCCGAGCGTGCCAGTCTGAACGCGGCTCTGCCCGACAACGCCACCCTGGGAATCGCCCTGGTGAACCCGGCCAACGGTGAGGCGCTGGCGCTCGTGGGCCAGAAACTGACTGGCGACCGCCCCGGCGACTGGAACAATGCGGTGCAGGCCAGGCGGCAGGTGGGCAGCAGCATCAAGCCCCTGCTATACACCCTGGCCCTGTCGCAGGGCTGGAAACAGAGCGACACCGTTCTCGACTCGCCCATCGGGGGTGATTACCAGCCGCAGAACTACGACGGGCGTTGGACGGGCCGCTTCGTGACCATGCGTTACGCCCTGGACCACAGCCTCAACCTGCCGACCGTGCGGATCGGACAGGAGGTCGGCATGGACACCTTCGAGGCCAAGCTGCGGCAGCTCGGGCTCACGCCGCCGGCCCAGGGTGGCCTGAGCCTGAGCATCGGCACGCTGGAGGCCAGTCCCCTCCAGATGGCGGCCGCCTACGCCGCCTTCGCCAACGGGGGGGTGTACTACGCGCCCAGTCTGGTGCGCCGATTCGAGGACAAGAGCGGCGCCGTCGTCTACGCGCGTCCCGCACCGGCCGGCGTGCGGGTATGGGACGCCCAGACCGCTTGGCTGGGCCTGGACATGCTGCGCGGCGTGGTGAACGACCTGACCCCGTACCAGGGCGGGCTGGCGACCAAGGCGCAGATTCCCGGCTGGGAGGTCGGCGGCAAGACCGGCACCACGAACGAGATCAAGGACCTGTGGTTCGCCGGGGTCGCGCCCGGCGTGGCGGGGGCCGTGTGGGTCGGGCGCCAGGAGGGCGGGTCGCTGCCCTCCTGGGCCTACTCGGGCGACGTGCCCACCCCGGTGTGGCAGCAGGCGGTCGCGGGCACGCTGGCGGGGCGCAGCCGCACCACCTTCGCCCAGCCCGCGGGCATCACCTCCCGCGTGGTCCGGCAGGTCAATATGGCCTTCCGCGAGGCCGAGGCCGACCAGGAGCCGGTGGAGCGCGACGGCAGCCGCCGCAACGCTCCGGTTCAGGTGGCCCGCCCGGTTCCCGAGTCGGCCGCGTCGCCCGTCCCGGTGGCCCCGTCCACCCAGGAGCCGCAGACGGACCTGCCCGCGCCTGTTCAGCAGGACCTGGCCCCGGTGCCGGCGGCGCCCGAGGGCGGGTGGACGAGCGAGTACGTACCGGGCAGCGACGGGGGGGCGTCTGACCAGCCCGGCGCGGTTCCGGCCGATAGCTCGGGCCTGGACCAGCAGGGCGATACCGACGATCAGAGCGACGCCGTGTCGCCCGCCCCGGAGCAGCCCACTCCGCCGGAGGAGGGGGAACAGGTCTCGGGCGACCCACCCACTGAGGACCAGCTGCCCGAACTGCCGGCACTCGACCCGGTGCGGTAGGCCCCCGCACCTTCTTCCAGCCTTGCCGCTCCGGCGCGGATGGGCTAGAGTTTCCGGTCTATGTCGCGCCCCAGCAAGCCCACCTATGCCCGCAAGAAGACGGACGCGGCGCGTGACCTGCTGCCCCTCAAGGCCGGCATCCAGCCCGCCGTGCCCATCGCGGGCGAGGAGATCGAGCTGTACAGCGACGGGGCCTGCGACACCACCAAGGGGCACGGCGGCTGGGCGACCATCCTGCGTTACGGCGAGCGCGAACTCGTGCTAAGCGGCAACGAGGAGGACACCACCAACAACCGCATGGAGTTGCGCGGCCTGCTCGAAGGCCTGCGGACCCTCAAGCGGCCCTGTCAGGTGCGGGTGGTCACGGACAGCCAGTACCTCAGAAAGGCCTTCACCGACGGCTGGATTCTCAAGTGGCAGCGCAACGGCTGGAAGACGGCGGGCGGCGACCCGGTCAAGAACCGCGACCTGTGGGACGAACTGATCGCGCAGGCGGGCAAACATGCCCTGACCTTCGTCTGGGTCAAGGGACATGCCGGGCACAGCGAGAATGAGCGCGTGGACGTGCTGGCCGTACAGGAACGCAAGAAGCTGCGCGCGAAGTAGGTGCGGCGGGTGCGCTCGGCTGGCCGCGAAAGGTAAACGCCGCTTGCCCTTCGGCGGGAACCCGGCTCACCCCGGCCGCGTACCCTGAAAGCGTATGGCTCCGCATGTCACCACCGTTCTGACCGTGGCGCGCGCCGGCGCAGGAGTGGTGCGCTACCTGATCCGCCCGGCACGTCACCCCGTCCTCGACCTCTCGGCCACGGGACGTGATCCCTGGCTCGAAGCCCGGCCCCAGGCCCGGTTGCGGCGCGGCGCGAACGTGGCCCGGCGCGGTCTCGGCTTGGTCATGCTTCTCGTGCTGGCGCTGCTGGGCGCGTCGGTGGTGGGCACGGTGGCCGTGCTCCTGGGCATCGGGGCGGCGGCGGGCAGCACGGTTGCGGGGTGGCTGCTCGGGTTCACGCTGCTGTTGGGCCTGCTGGGCACCTTCTGGACCGGCCGGCGTGCCCTGAATCTGCTGCGGGCCACAGAAGACCTGCCGGCGGGGGCCGACCGCGCCGCGGCCCTGCCCGCGGGGGCCGACGAGGCGGGGTTGCTGCAACTGTTGCGCCAGCATGAGGGCGCGCTGGGTGCGCCGGCCCGTAGCGCCTTTCACCGCACGGTGGTCGCCACCCGCGACGCGCTGCGTCTCGCAGAGAATGAGCCGACCCTCTCGCGCGACACCTACGACGTGCAGCAGGCCGCGCGCGAGGACCTGCCCGAGCTCATGGCCGCCTACCGCGCCGTGCCCCCCAGCCGCGCCTCGGACGAACAACTGCTCGAACAGCTCGGGCTGATCGAGGCCCGCGTGCAGGAGGTGGGCAGCCGCCGCGCGGCGCAGCGCCGCCGGATGCTGGGTGCCCACGGCGCCTACCTGCGCGGCAAGTATGAGGGCGAACCGGAAGAGTAGCCAACCCACCCTACCGGCGCAAAATCGTCTCCGTGCGGCCCACGCTCGGGGCACAATGCTTCCTATGCGCCGCCTCGCCCTGCTTCTGCTGCCCACCCTGAGCCTCGCCAGTGTCGCTGCCGCCCAGGCCGCCCCCAGTCTCTCGGTCGTCCTGAGCACCGAGACCCTGCGCGGGGTGCCCGTGGTCGAAGGCATCTTCCCGGCCGACCAGCTCTACAAACGTGACGTGCGGGTGCGCGCCTACCGCCTCGACGATGTGCTCGGGCGCAACGTCGCCGATCTGGAGCGGCTGGCGGCGGCGGGCTATACCGTCACCTTCCGGTGTTCGGACGGCTACGCCCCCAAGGCCAGGCTCGCCGATCTGCTGGGTCAGGGCGGCCTGATGGCCTTCGCCGATGCCGACGCGGGCGAGGCACGCTGGGCGCCCGCGACCTACCAGGACAAGCCCCTGAATGCCGACGCTGTGGGCTACTACCTGAACTGGCCTCTCGGGGGAGCACCCCAGAAGCCGGTGCCCTGGGGCGTGGTGACCCTGGAGCTGAAGCCCGGGAGCTGAGGCAGCCGGTTCCCCTGGTTCCTCAGACTCACGTCACCCCGTTCTCCTAGGCTGAGGTATGTCACACCGTGTCCTCGCTCTGGCCCTGGCCCTGGGAACCCTGCTTCCTGCCGTGGCGCAGGAATTGCCGCCCCTCTCGCCGGTCACGGAACCGGTCGCCGGACCCGTGCAGGCCGCCCCCGCCGCGCTGGACGGTGTCCGCGCCACCCTGAGCGCGCCCCGCTCGGGCACTGGCCCCCTGAGTCTGACCCTGACCCTGAAGAGCAGCCGCGCGGTCGCGGTGGCCCTGAGCGTGCCGCGCGACAACGACCAGAACTGTGTCACCGCCCCGACCGTGCGCGTGCTGCGGGTGGGCACCCGCGAGGTCGTGTATCCGCCGCTCGGCGCCGAGCCGAGGCTATGCGCCCAGGACCTGCGCAGCGACACGCTGGGTGCCGGCGAGACGCTGACCTACACCCGCACTCTGGACCTGCCGGCCGGCGAATACATGGTCGAGGGCTGGCTCGCGGGCTTTGCCGACGACCTGCGGGTGAAGGTGCCCGCCCAGCCGGTGCGGGTGACGGTACGGTAAGCCGCTCAGGCGGTGGGCCTGCCCCTCACCCGAAATACCCCAGCAGATCAATCAGGGTGCGCGCGTACGCGTCGGGCTTGATGCCGCGCTTCTCCAGCTTCACCGAGGGTGGAAAGGTCGCCACTTCGGTCCGGTGCGGGAAGTTCCGCAGGCCCGCGGCGTCGTAGTCGAGCTTCTTGTACGCGAAGGTGATCTGGAGGTGGGTCATCGTCTCGCCGATCTCTAGCACGCGCCGGGCGACGGCTGTCATGCGCAGCTTGGCGAGGTCGATGAAGTTCTGGACCTCGGGGGTGGGCGGGCCGTACTTCTTGCGCAGGTCGCGCTCGACGCGCGAGACGGCCTGGAGGGTCCGTGCCTCCGAGAGCCGGCCGTAGGTGGCGATGCGCGCCTCCTCGTCCTCGCGGCCACCCGGCCCGGCAAAGTATTCGGGCGAGAGCCGCGCGTCCACCGGCAGGTTGATGGACACGCTGGGAGGCGCCTGCACGGGCTCGCCCTTGAGCCGCGCGACCGCCTCGGCGAGCAGTTCGGTATACACGTCGATGCTCACGGCCTGCACGTGTCCGTGCTGCTCCTCGCCCAGGATGTTGCCGACGCCGCGAATCTCCATGTCCTTCTCGGCCAGCAGGTGCCCGCTGCCGAGGTCTTGCAGGTCCGCGATGGCCCACAGCCGGCGCTGCGCGTTTTCGGTCATGCGCGGCGGGTAGAACAGGTAGGCGTAGGCGGTCTGCGCCCGGCGCCCCACACGCCCCCGGAGCTGGTAGAGCTGCGCGAGGCCCAGACGGTCGGCGCGCTCGATCAGGATGGTGTTCGCCTCCGGGATGTCCAGGCCCGTTTCGACGATGGTCGTCGAGAGCAGCACGTCGAAGGCGCCCTGCTCGAACCCCATCATGATCTCCTCGAGCTCCTCCTCGTTCATGCGGCCGTGGGCCACGCCGATACGCGCCTCGGGGACGAGGGTCCGCAGGTACAGGCTGCGGGCCCCGATGGAGGCGATGCGGTCGTGGATGTAGAAGACTTTGCCGCCGCGCTCGATCTCGGTCATGATCGCGTCGCGCACGGTCACGGGGTCGAAGGGCGTCAGGACCGTCTGGATGGGCCGGCGGCCCTTGGGCGGCGTCTGGATGCTGCTCATGTCGCGCAGGCCCACCATGCTCATGTACAGCGTGCGCGGAATGGGCGTGGCCGAGAGCGCCAGTGTGTCCACGGCCGTCACGCCCTCGGGCACGTCAATCTTGCCACCCCCGGTGTCGGGCAGGCCACGCAGAGCACGCAGTTTCTCCTTCTGCGACACCCCGAAGCGGTGTTCCTCGTCCACGATGATGAGGCCCAGGTCCTTGAAGGTGATGTCGCCCGAGAGCAGGCGGTGCGTGCCGATCAGAATGTCCACCTTGCCCTGGGCGAGGTCGCCCAGGATGGCACGCGCCTGCTTGTCGCTCGTGAAGCGCGACAGGCCCTCGACGCGCACCGGCAGCCCCTTGAAGCGCTCGACAAAGGTCGAGGTATGCTGCTCGGCCAGTAGCGTGGTCGGCACCAGGATGGCGACCTGCTTGCCGTGCCCAACCACGCGGTGCGCGGCCCGCAACGCCACCTCGGTCTTGCCGAAGCCCACGTCGCCCGAGATCAGGCGGTCGGCGGGGTTGGAGGCCTCCAGGTCCTTGAAGGTCTCCTTGAGGGCGGTGCGCTGGTCGGCCGTCAGCTCGAAGGCGAAATTCTCCTCAATCTGCGTATCCCACTCGGGCTGTGGCCCAAAGCTGTTGCCCGGCGTCACCTGCCGCGCGGCGTACTGCACGAGCAGCTTGGCGGCGACCGCCTCGGCGTTCTTGCGCGCCTTGTCCTTGGCCTTGGCCCAGTCCTTCTTGTCGAAACTGCTCAGGACGGGCGGGTCGTCGGTGGTGCCGGGGTGGCGCCGCAGCACCGGCAGTTGCTCGATAGGTACGCTCAGGCGCGCGCCGCCCCTGTATTCGAGGTTGAGGTAATCGCGCGTGACGCCCAGCACCTTGCGGGTCTCCAGGCCCTGAAACTGCCCGATGCCGTGTTCAGGGTGGATGAGGTAGTCGTTGACCTGGAGGCCCAGCGCGTCGGTGACCGGCTTGCCCGCCAGTTTCTTGCCGCGCAGCGCCGAACCGCCCTGGAAACCGTAGATCAGGTCCTCGGTGAGCACCACCGTGCGGTGTTCGGGAATGACGAAACCGCCCTCACCGCCTGCGCGCAGAAAGCCCAGCCCGCCCTCCGGCACACGCGGCACGCTCAGCCAGGGAATATCCGGGGTATTGAGCAGTTTGTCGGCCAGGTAGGCAGCGGTGCGGTCGTGGCGCACCAGGATCAGCACGCGGTAGCCCGCGCCGCGCCACTCGGTCACGTCGCGGTCCAGGTCGGTCAGGCGGGCGCGGTAGAAGGGCAGGGGCTGGAGGCCGGTATCGAGGTCGGGCAGTTCCAGCGGCGAGCGGCCGAATACCGTGACCTCGCGGCCCGAGAGCCGGGGCCAGAGCGTGTCGGTCAGGACGCCCAGCGCCGACGCGAAGAACTCCGGGGCATCAAGAAATACGCGCCCCGGCAGCAGGTCCAGCCGGGTGGCGTCCCACTTCACCTCGCTGAGGTAGTCGGCGGTGGGCTCCAGCGTGAAGCGCTCGATCTTCTCGCCGGTCAGCTCGCCGGGCGCGAGCTGGCGCAGGGTGTCGACCTCGTCGCCGAAGAACTCGGCGCGGATCCACAGGCCGTCCTCGGCGCTCTGGGGCAGCCCGGCACCGGGGGCCAGGCGCAGTTCCAGCGTGTCGCCGCGCAGCTCGAAGCCGGGTTCCTCGCCGCGCTCGTAGCCCAGGCGTTCCAGGCGCGTCAGCAGGTCCTCGCGGGGCAGGCTGCGGCCCACCGCCAGCGTCAGGGCGTGGTCCTCGGGGCGCGCAGGAAAGAGGTCGAGCGCCGTGTTCACGTCCAGCACGACGTGGTCGTGCCGGGCATCCCAGTCGCGCAGACCTGGATTCACGCTCACGGGAGCGCCGAGCGCGCCGGCCGAGGCGTAGGTCGCCGCGCGCTCGGGCGTACACAGCAGCACGGCGGGACCGGGAAAGGCCGCGAACAGCGCGGCGCGGGCGACCTGCGGCAGTTGCAGCAGGTTGCCCGCCGGAGCTGCGGGCAGAAGTTTGGCAAGGTTGGGCGCGGCGACCGTCACCCTGGGATTGTACGCGGGCCATTCAAATGAGACAGAGAGGGGCGCGACGGTCGGCCTTCACCGTTTTGAAGAAGTGGGGTGGCAGGCGCGGCTCCGCCGCCGCCAAGAAGGGGGAAGCGCGGCTCAGCCGGGGTGCAGGCTCAACCACGCCTGGGCGAAGGTCAGCAGGCCGATCACCAGGAAGAGGACCAGAGGAAGCCAGCGCCGCAGCCAGAGGCGGGTCTTGTCGTTCATGGGCGTAGTTTCGGGGATGCGGGGGCGGGGGGCGCCTCCCCCGTCAGGGGGGACGGCGGTGGGGCGGGTCTCAGCCGAGGTGTTCGGCCAGCGCCGCGAGGCCCAGCGTCCGCTCGGCCGCCGCCTCGTCGCCGTCCTCCAGATGCCACGCTGCCGAGAGGGCAGCGTAACTCGTGATCCAGGCCAGCAGGCGGCGGTGGTCCAGTCCGGCGAGTTCGGCCGCCCGTGCCGCCTGCCGGGCGAGGCGGCCGGGCTGCGCGGCGAAGTCCAGCGTGGGATTGCAGAAGATGTTGGCGTAATCGAATCCCCGCTCGCCGAGCAGCCCCTTGGGGTCGATGACGCGCCACTCGCCCCCGGCCCCGAGCCGCACGTTGCCGTGGTGCAGGTCGCCGTGCAGGGGCCGCCGGTCCTGGGGGTCGTCCAGCAGCGCGCGGGCCTGCGTCCACGCGCGCGCGTACAGCCCACCCCGCGGCGCGGCGGCTTCCAGACTTCGGAACCACACGCGCAGGGGAGTCAGCTCCGGCCAGGGCCGGGGACGGGGCTGGTGGATGTGCGCGGCGACGCTGCACAGCACGCGGGTCGCCTCGTCGTCGTGGCCGCGGGGAGGAAGGAGGGTCAGGTCTCCTCCCGGCAGGCGTTCCATCAGCAGGGCGGGGCCTTCGTAGGCGTAGACCCGCGCCGCGCCGGCGCCGTCCAGCCAGACCATCAGGCGGTGCCCGGTCTGTTCCTCCGCGGTGCGGGCGACCTTGAGCATGGCAGCGGTCCCCCGAAACCGGACCGGCAGCAGGTCGCTGCTCCGGGTCTGGATGGGGTCGCCGTCCGGGGTCAACGCCCACCGGCCCAGCCACGGCGTGAACATGCGCCCAGTGTGCACCTTTCGGAGGACGCGGGACACAGCGTGGGGCGGGTTACACTCGGCGGAGATTATGGACTGGTTCTACGCCATCGTATACGGGATCGTGGAGGGCATCACCGAGTTTTTGCCCATCAGCTCCACCGGTCACCTCATTCTCGCGGGTAACCTCATGGGCGTGCCCTGGCCCAAGGAAGTCAAGGACACCTTCGAGGTGGTCATTCAGGGCGGCGCGATTCTCGCGGTGCTGGCGTACTACTGGCGCGACTTTCTCAAGATCCGGCACATCGGGCACGACCGCGGCCAGCAGCGGCTGTGGCTGGGCGTGGTCGTGGCCTGCATCCCGGCCGTGGTGCTGGGCCTGCTGTTCGGAGACACGATCAAGGCGAACCTGTTCCGGCCCAGCGTGGTTGCCTGGGCCCTCATCGTGGGCGGGGTCGTCATCTGGCTCGTCGAGAGCCGCCGCGTCACCCCCAAGGTTCACGACATCGAGACCATCGGGGTGGGCCGCTCGCTGCTCATCGGCGCCCTGCAGTGCCTCGCCCTGCTGTGGCCGGGCTTCTCGCGCAGCGCGAGCAGCATCCTGGGCGGCATGGTGCTGGGCCTGGACCGCCCCACCGCCACCAAGTTCAGCTTCTACCTGGGGGTGCCCACGCTGGGCGGCGCGGCGCTGCTGGACTTCATCAAGAGCCGCGAGATCCTGGGCCAGATCGGCGTCCTGAACGTCGTGCTGGGCGCGGCCGTGAGCTTCGTGGTCGCATATATCGCCATCGGCTGGCTGCTGCGCTTCGTCTCGACG
This sequence comes from Deinococcus sp. Leaf326, assembly GCF_001424185.1. NCBI lineage: Bacteria > Thermotogati > Deinococcota > Deinococci > Deinococcales > Deinococcaceae > Deinococcus > Deinococcus sp. Leaf326. Next base: position 26,044 of record NZ_LMOM01000054.1, read on the forward strand.
AACAACTTCAAGGGCTTCGCCGTGTACCGCGTGGTGGTCGGCGCTCTCATCCTGGTGCTGATCGCCACGGGCGTCATGACCAACGGCTCGCTGGCGTAGGCCCGGCATTCACCGTGGCCGGAAGGGACCCCCAGGGGCCTTGCCGGCCTTTTTCATGCCGGGGCCGGGCCGCGCGCCTAGACTGGGGGCGTGACCTTCAAGCGCACCCTGCTGCCCCTGCTGCTGGCCGCCGGCCTGCTCGCCGGGTGCGATTCGCCCGGTCAGGCCCAGACGAGTCAGGCTCAGACGAGTCAGACCCAGACCAGCTCGCCACGAACCAGCCAGACCCAGCCCGGTCCGGTCCGGAACACTCAGACCTCTGCGCCGCGTCAGACCTCTGGCGCCGCCCGCGATCCCGAGAGTGGGCTGGCGTGGGTGGCGGTGAGTGCCCTGCCCCGCGAGGGTCAGACGCTGCTGGAGACGGTGGCGCGCGGCGGTCCCTTCCGCTACAGCAGGGACGGCGTGACCTTCGGCAACCGCGAGGGCGTCTTGCCCCGGCAGACGCGGGGTTACTACCGCGAATACACGGTCCGCACCCCTGGCGAGAGCGACCGGGGCACGCGGCGCATCGTGTGCGGCGGCCAGCCCGAAACGAGCACCGCCGAGTGCTACTACACCGCCGACCACTACGCCTCGTTCCGCAGGATCCGGCCATGATCAACCCCTTTTCCGATCAGCCGCAGGGCGTGCAGCCGGCGCCGCACGACGTCCGGCTGGTGGCGGCCGGGTACCAGGTGGCGGTGCGCGAGGTGGATTTCGGGGCCGTGCGCGACAAGGACACCCTGATGCTCGCCTTTCTGGCGGGTCTGGGTCTGACCCAGAACTTCGGGCGCAACTGGGACGCGCTGTACGACGTGCTCACCGACCCGTCGCAGCGCCCGGCCCGCTTCGCCCTGATGCTGTGCGACTACGCCCGCTTTCGCCGCCGCGCCGCCGCTCTGGCCCGTGAGCTGGAGGCCGTGCTGTTCGACGCCCAGAACGAGGCTGCCGGGCAGGGGCGTTCTCTGTGGCTGCTGGCCGAGGAACCCGAGAGCGACACGGGCCACTGGTAGGCAGGGGCGCGTGGCCGGAGGTCCCGGCGCCCGCCTCTCCCGCCTTGCTATGCTCCGGAGCGCATGAACGCGCGCTACATCCTGGGCATCGACACCTCCTGCGACGACACGGGCGTCGGCATCGTGGAACTTCTGCCCGGCGGCGGGGTGCAGGTCCGGGCCAACCGGGTCTGGTCGCAGACCGTCCATGCCCAGTACGGCGGCGTGATGCCCGAACTCGCCAGCCGCGAACATGTCGAGCGTATTGACACCGTACTGGAAGGCGCCCTGGACGACGCGGGCCTCACGTTGGGCGATCTGCACGCGGTCGCGGCGACCTCCGGCCCCGGCCTGGTGGGCGCGCTGCTCGTCGGGCTGATGTACGGCAAGGGGCTGGCGCAGGCACTCGGGGTGCCCTTCTACGCCGCGCATCACCTCGAAGGCCACATCTTCGCGGCCGCCGCCGAGGCAGAGTTGGTTGCTCCCTACCTCGCGCTCGTCGTCTCGGGTGGGCACACCCACCTGTTCGACGTGGCCGCGCCGGGTGACTACTGGCTGGTGGGCGCCACGCGCGACGACGCGGCGGGCGAGGCTTTTGACAAGGTCGCGCGGCTCGCGGGGCTGGGGTACCCCGGCGGCCCTGCCATCGGCGAGGCGGCCCTGCGCGGCGACCCGGACGCGGTGCCTTTCAAGCCGCCGCTGCGGGGTCAGAGCGGGTTCGACTTCAGCTTCAGCGGTCTCAAGACGGCCGCCCTGCTCGCGCACCGCGCCGGCGCGAAGCCTGACGACCTCGCCGCGAGTTTCCAGCAGGCGGCCGTGCGCACCCTGGTCGAGACGACCGTGCGCGCCGCTCACGCGACGGACCGCCCGACGGTCGTCGTGTCGGGGGGTGTGGCGGCCAACCGCGCGCTGCGGGAGGCCTTCGGCCGCACCGGCCTGCGCGTGGTGTTTCCGGGGCCGGGGCTGAACACCGACAACGGGGCCATGATTGCCCTGTCGGGGGCCGCCGCCATCACGGCCGGCCGCGAGCCCAGTCCGCTGAGCGTCGGCGCCGAGGCCTATGCGCCGCTGGCGACCCCTCCGGCCCTCTGACCGGCGGCACGCGGCGCGGCCGGAGCGAAGGGGGAAGGGCCAGAAGCGGGACGGAGACGCGCGCCGTGCGCTCTCCACCAGCTCCTCGGAGGTGAGCGCCTTCATATGGGCCTGATTCGGCCCAGCCACGCTGAACCGGGTGCAGGGTCATCTGAGGTGACCGGGAACCCGGCCGCCTCGTAGGCTGAGTGCTGTTCCGGGCCGACCCTGGCCTGTCCCTCTGGAGGACGGTTCTTGACGACACTCACTTCCCGCCCGCGCCGCAACCGCGTCCTGATCTGGGTGGCCCTGGCGGCCATCGTGGCGCTCTCGGCCTGGATCAATCTGCCGACCTTCGGCCGGGTGTTCTCGCGCAGCGCCGTGCGGGTCGCCACGCTGCCCGCCGCCGGACCCCTCGTCGGGGCCGGGCAGCGCCTGCTCCTGCTCTCGCCCCATCCCGATGACGAGTCGCTGTGCTGCGGCGGCATCCTGCAACAGGCCCGCGCGGCGGGGGGGCAGGTGTACGTCGCCTGGATCACGCCCGGCGACGGTTTCGAACTCGACGGCGTGCTCACCGAACACGCCCTGCGCCCCCGCGGCGCGAGCATGAGGAATCTGGGCCAGCAGCGCCTGGCCGAGGCGCGGGCGGCGGCGGGCGTGCTGGGAATCCCGGCCGACCATACCTTCATGCTCGGCTACCCCGACGGCGGGTTGCTGCGGCTGTACACCACCAACTACGTCACGCCCTACACCTCGGTGCATACCGGGGCCTCGGCCGTGTACGTGCGCGGCGCCCTGACGCCCGGCGCGCCCTATACCGGACAGGCCCTGGAGGCTGACCTGCGGCGGGTCCTCGACCGCGTGAAGCCGGACGTGGTGCTGGTGCCCGCGCCGCAGGACTTCCACACCGATCACCACACCCTGTCGTACATCGCCCTGCGCCTGATGGCTGAGCGGGGCCAGAGTGACCGCCTGCGCTTCTGGGTCATTCACGGCGGGCTGGAGTGGCCGCTGCCCAAGGGGCTGCATCCCGGCCTGCCTCTTACGGTGCCGCCCCTGGCGACCCGGCTCCCCTGGGAACGCGTGGACCTGACCCCCCAGGAGGAGGAGGTCAAGCGGCGCGCCATGGATGCCCACCGCAGCCAGACCCGCATCCTCGGGCGCTTCATGCACGCTTTCGTGCGCGGCAACGAACTGGTTTCGCCCCAACCTCTGCCCGGCCCGGCGGGCGAGGCCGCCGCCACCGAGCCGCCGGGCCCGGACTTCTCACCCGTCCCCTGAGCGGGGGCGCCCATGGACGGGGCAAAGGCGAAGGGGGCGCAGGACCGTACAGGGTCCTGCGCCCCCTTTGGAGCGGGTGGGCTCAGCGGCGCTCGATCTCAACCGCGAAACGTCCGCCGCGCTGCTTGACTTCCAGGCGGGCCGTGTCGCGGCCCCGGCGCCAGTCGCTGCGGATCTCGTTGCCCTTCTGGCGGATGTTCACGAGCTGGTAACCCTGTGAGCGCAGCTGGGCGGCGTAGGTCTCGTGGACCTGGGCCAGCGAGTCGCTGCGCTGGAACTCGTAGTTCCAGTTGCGGTCATTGAGCCAGGGCAGGCTGGGCTGCGTAGGGACGGGGCGTACCGGGGCCGGACGCACGGGCTGCACCGGCACCGGCCGCACGGGGGTGGCGACGGCCGGCTGGGCCACGTTGTAGTAGGCCGTGTCCGAGGTCCAGCTTTCCTGGGGCACCGGGTTGACCACGATGCTCAGCGCCTGGGCGAGCTGCTGCTGGCCCTGCACGTTCACGGTGGCGAAGCTGTTCTGGCCCGACTTGAAGGTGGCGATCTGGTCGAGGTTCAGTGGAGTGCGGCTGGCGACCGCCAGGACCTTGTTCAGGCCGTAGGGCGCGGCGATGTCGAAAGTGAAGCCGTCCTGGGCGTCGGGGAAGACCTTGGTCGTGTTGGCCTTCAGGAAGTTGGCGCCGCCCGCATAGCGGTTGGGCAGGATCAGATCCACCTGACCCTGGGGGTCCACGTTGAACAGGTACACGTAGGCATCCTGATTGACGCTGGTGTAGAGCCGGATGCGCTCGCCGGGCACGTAGTTGGGGGTCTGGTTGCCGCTGCTGTCGCGGTCGGTCCACACGCGGACGTTCACGGCGGTCTGCACCGGATTGACGATGATGCTCTGGGCACTGATGATCGGCGCGGCGCCGGCGGTGGCGGCCAGGGCCGCAGTGACGAGGGTCAGGGGCAGGAGCTTTTTCATGGCCGTAGCATGACGCCCGCGCTTGACCTGGGCCTGACGCTTCGGCTCAGGCACTGTAGGCCTTTTCTCATTTCACCGTCAGGCGGCGCGCCGTTTTCGAATGACCCGCCGAACGGTAGACTGCGCGGCGTGAAGGGACGTGTCGCCGGCAAGGGGTCCGGGTGGGGAATGCGGGGCCTGAGCGCGGCGCTGCTGCTGGGCAGCCTGACGGCCGCTCTGGCCGGCGGCCTGGCGCAGACGCCGCAGGGGCGCCCGCCGGCCCCGGCGGCCGCCGCCGTATCCCGTCCCGCGCCCACCCTGACCCTGGGCACCGGAGCCTCGCAGCGGGTCCTGGGCCTGGCGCAGCTCCGGGCTCTGCCCAGCGTGACCTACGAGGTCCGGCACCCCCAGCTCGGGCGTAGCTTCGTCTACCGGGGGGCGACGCTGCGCGACCTGGCCGTGGCCGGCGGTTTCGGCGGGCAGGACCTGCGGCTCTACGCCAGCAACGGGTACCTCACCCTGATCCGGGCCAGGGACTACCTGAAGTCACCCATCATGGTGGCCTACGAGGCCGACGGACACGCCATCACGGTGCTCGACAAGGGGCCCCTCACAGTCGTGCTGCCTCCCGAGCCGGCGCGCTACCGGACCCCGGCCTACACGACGGCCTGGGTCTGGTATGTCAACCGCGTGACTCCGGCCCCGCCCGGGCCCCAGGGCGGCAAGTGACCCGCCGCCGCCCGTGAGTCGCGCTAAGCCCGGTCAGGACAGCGCGGCTGGCCGGGCTTCTGGGCCGCGCGTGTTCGCGGCGCCCAGGCAGCTGCTGCGGTTCCGGGTGTCGCGCGAGGCGCTGCTGCGCGAGGCGCTGCTCGCCGCGCTGCCGCTCATGCTCACGGCCGCGCTGCTGGTGCTCGTCAGTCTGCCGTCCTTCCGGCCCGAACGGTTCGGGGCGCGCCAGTGGACCTATCCCTATCAGGGGTTGGCGCAGGACGTGCAGGCCTACCAGGTGGCGCGGCTGCAACCCGGCCTGAGTCCCGGCGAGCGCGACGACATCCGCGACCGGGCGCTGTCGAGTTCGGCCAACCAGGACCAGTTCCGGCTCCTGGATTCGGTGCAAAGTTTCGGCGAAGCGCGGCTGGCCCACGTGGACGCCCTGCTGCGGCGGGGAACCGACGCGGCGGTGGCGGCGGCGGCCACCGAGGCCATCGGGCTCAACGTGCAGGCGACCATGTACGCGTCGTCACTGAGCACCCAGAACGTCCAAGTGGTCACGGTGTTGCGTCAGGCCCTGATCTGGACGGCCGTCCTGACAGGACTGCTCAGCGTACTGCTCATCGTGCGGGCCCTGTGGCTGTGGCAGCAGGAACGCGACCGCCTCGCCGCCCGCGAGGCCCGGCAGCGCGAGGCCCTGCGGCTCGCCAGCCACGAACTGCGCCGGCCCCTGCAACAGCTGCTGCTCGCCACCGACCTGCTGCGTCAGGCGGGCACGGTCGCCGAGCGCCAGCAGCTGCTGGCCCTGGTCGAGGACAGCGTGACCCAGCTCGCCAGCCGCGCCGACCTGACCCGGCTCAACGAGCTGTACCTGGACGTGAACCTGCAACTCGCCCCGCGCGACCTGGGCCCGCTGCTGCGCGCCTTCGCCGGCATACGGGTGGCGGTCGAGGTGCCGCCTGCACCGCTGACCTGGCTAGTGGACGCCAACCGCCTGCGCCAGACGGTCGAGAATCTCGTCGAAAATGCCCTGAAGTACACCGACGGGCCGGTCGAGGTATCGCTGCGCTCTGTGGAGGGCCGCCCGCAGATCCTGGTGCGTGACCACGGAGAGGGCATGAGCCCCGAGATGCGTGCGCGGGCCTTCCTGGCCTACGAGCGCGGTCCCCAGGGCCTGATCAATGGTGACGGTCTGGGCCTGTCGCTGGTGAGGCGCTATGCCCGGGCCCACGGCGGCGACGTGACCCTCGAAGACGCGGAGGGCGGCGGGACCCTCGCGCGCCTGACCCTGGGGATTCCCCCGACTCCCTTCTGAGCTTGCAGGTCCACTTGAGAGCCGTACCGGTGCAGCGCCGGCCTCAGTCCAGGTGTCAGTCGCAGTAGTCCAGGTGTCAGTGCAGGTCGTTCACGTCCGAGAGCAGGTCGGCGAGCTGTTCCTTGGCCCGGAAGACGCGGCTCTTGGCCGTGCCGGTCGCCACCCCCTGAATGCGGGCGATCTCCTCATAGGGCAGGTCCTCGACGAAGCGCAGCACCACGGCCTCGCGGTACTCGTCCGGCAGGCGCATCAGCGCGCGCTGCACGCGGTCCTGGGCCTGCTCGCTCTCGGCGGCCTGGACGGGCGTGCGCGCGGCGCTGGGCACCTCGAAGCCGATGTCCTCGCGCGCCTCCTCCAGCGAAAAACGCTGAAGCTGCTTGCGGCGGTGCGACTCGATCTGGGTGTTGCGCGCCACCTGATACAGCCAGGGCAGCACCCGCTCGCCGGGCCGGAAGGTCTGAATCGAGCGCCACGCACGGTAGAACACCTCCTGGGTCAGGTCCAGCGCGTCCTCGCTGTTGCCTTCCAGGCGGTAGAGGTAGCCGTACATGCGGCCCTCGTAGGCGGTGATGAACGCGTGCCACGCTGCCTCGTCGCCGGCCGCCAGCTGCCCATGTGCCTCGGCGTTCAGCACGTCGGCGACCGGCGCAGCGGCACCGGGATCAGGAGGAGAGGGGAGGCCTGTCGGGATATCCACGTCCTGCCTAACATACCGTCCGCAGCCGGGGGCAGCGGGGCAAACGTGGCACAGGGCACGAAGCGCCCGCCGCCGCCGGGGCTCCCCGGAGTAGCATGCGGCCGTGACGGGTCCCGCCGCGCCTTCCTCTCTCGCCGTGCCCCTGCAGGCCGCGCTGCCCGACCTGAGTCTGGGCGCCGTGCTGGGACTGGCCTGCGGACTGGCGCTGCGGGTCGCCGCCCGGGCGCTGCTCGTCAGTGTGGGGCTGCTGTTCATCGCCGTGCAGCTGCTGGCCTGGGCCGGGATCGTCACGGTGGACTGGCTGCGCCTCGAAATGCTGTCCGGGCCGTGGTTCCGGGCTGCCCCGGAAGTGTGGCGGGAACTGCTGCATGTGCTCACCGACCGCCTGCCGTTCGCGGGGGCCTTCGGGGTAGGTCTGTTGGTGGGGTTGCGGCTGCGGCGGTAGGAGACAGAACCAGGGAAGGGGGAAGTGGGCAGAGGCCCCACTTCCCCCCTCCAGCGTCCGGCCGACTCAGTCGTTGTTGCGGGCGATGCTCAGCACGTTCAGGAGCTGGGCGAGCGCCATCGCGAAACCGGCGACATAGGTCAGGGCGGCGGCGGTCAGCACGCCCTGGGCGCCCTTCTGGCCCTCGCCGCCGCCGCTTAGACCCCGGCCGTTCAGGTAGGCCAGCGCACGGCGACTGGCGTCGAACTCGACCGGCAGGGTCACGAGGTGAAAGACGAGGGCGGCGCCGAACAGCACCACGCCCAGCCACAGCAGGCCGCTGAACTGCAACACGGCCCCCAGCATGACCATGAACGGCGCGAGGTTCATGCCCAGGCTCAGCGGTACGGCCATCTTGCCGCGCAGCACGAGCGCGGGCATCCGCACCTTGTCCTGCACGGCGTGGCCGACCTCGTGGGCCGCGATGGCCATCGCGGCGACGCTCGGCACCCCGTACACGCCTTCCGACAGGTTCACGGTCTTGCGCAGCGGGTCGTAGTGGTCCGACAGGTTGCCCGGTACGGCGTTGACCGGCACATGGCTCAGGCCGTTCTCGTCGAGCATCCGGCGCGCCACCTCGGCGCCCGTCAGGTTCTGGGCGTTGCGCACCCCACTCCACTTACGGTACGAGCGGGTCAGGGCCGCCTGAATGAGCATCGAGGCGACGAAGATCAGCAGGATCAGTGGGGTATAGGGACCGAAAATATCCATGGCAGTCGAGAAACCTCCAGCTATATCTTAGCGGAGGAGACTCAGGTTCCATGAGGCAGCGAGCAAAAGGTGTTTATGGACGTCCGGCCTGCGGACCTGACGCTGCCGCCTACCGAGCACCGGAACAACCCCTGCTCGGGACAGGGGAAGCAGAACGTGAAGCGCTGTTCAGGTGTCGGTGCGGTAGGCGAAGACCATCAGGCACAGGGCGGTGCGTTCTTCGGTCACGGGCGCGGCGGGCGCCGGCGTGCCCGGAACGGCGGCCGGGTCGAGCTTGACGAAGGCCGGTTGCACAGTCAGGTCGAGGTGATTGCCGGCAAGGTAGCCGCGCGCGATGGCGATGGCCTTGACGGCCTGATTCACGGCGGCCGGGCCGATGGCCTGGACCTCGACCTGGCCCTGACTGCGTAGCAACGCCGCGATGGCCCCCGCGACCGCATTGGGGCGGGACTGGCCGGAAACGCGCAGTTGTTCGGGCGACAAGGGTCTGGTTCTCCTCCGCTGAGACGGGGGCCGCACCTGGGGCGGGGCCGCTTTCAGCAGTTCAGTCTAAGCGGCGCGGCGACCCGGCGGCAACGACGCCCCCGGCGACTGCCCCTGACCTGGCGCTGACACGCTGGAGTCGCCGCCCACCACTGTCCTGACCATGGCCTGAAGTTCCTCTGAAACCGCAGTGACACGGAGAGGGCAATGTGATGACCGTGAATCCTCCTGAAGTGTCCCCTTCCCCCGTCCAGCCGAGCTTCTGGCACCGTCTGCTCGACACCCGCCTGACCCGCCGGGGCGCCCTCGGCTCGGCGGCGCTCGCCACGGCCGCCGCCACGCTGCCCCTGACCCTCTCGGACGCGCAGGCCGTGAATAACGGCGGCCCCGCCACCGTGGACCCCCAGAAGATCACGCCGCGCAGCCTGCCGCCCTTCCGGCCCGTTCCGGCGGGGCAGGCCGACGCCCTGACACTGCCCCAGGGCTACCGCTACCAGCTGCTCACCCCCTGGGGCGAAGTCTTCACGGCGGACGGCCGCGAGATCGGCTTCAATCACGACTACATCGGGTTTTTTCCTGTCGACATGCTCGGCGGCGGGACGAGCAGCACCGACGCTCTGCTGACCATCAACCACGAGTACGTCAATGCCCTGTTCGTGGGCGGCGACACCAAGGAGCGTACCAAGGCCCAGATCGACGCCGAAATGCGGGCGGTGGGCGTGAGCGTGGTGCGTGTGCGTAGAGAAGGCCGTGAGTGGCGCGTCGTGCCCGACGAACGCAACCGCCGGATCGACGCCCTGACCGAGATCGAACTGACCGGGCCCGCGCGGGGCAGCGCCGCCGTCAAGGGCGCGACGACCGTGCGCGGCACCGTCGGCAACTGCTCGGGCGGCCAGACGCCCTGGGGCACGCTGCTGACCTGTGAGGAAAACGTGGACGGCTACACCAAGGCGTGGGCCGGCAGCGGCTACGACGCCATGCACCAGGGCTGGGTGACCGAGATCGACCCCTTCGACCCCGCCTGGATGCCCAAGAAGCGGACCGCGATGGGCCGGTTCCGCCATGAGAACGCCGCCGTGACGGTCGCCAAGGACGGCCGCATGGTCGTGTACATGGGCGACGACATGCAGGACGCCTGCATCTACAAGTTTGTGAGCCGGGGCAAGTACGACCCCGCCAACCGCGCGGCCAACCGCGACCTGCTGGCCGATGGCGATCTATACGTTGCCAACTTCGGCAACGGGTCGTGGGTGCTGCTCGACTACGCCAGGAACAAGAAGCTCCAGGAAGCCCGCGCCGCCGACGGCAAGGCGCTGTTTGCCAACCAGGCCGACGTGCTGGCTGACGCCCGCGCTTCGGCCCTCGCGGTGGGCGGGACCCCGGTCGACCGTCCCGAGGACATCGAGATTCATCCGCGCACGGGCGAGGTCTACGCTGCGCTGACCAACAACGCCAAGCACGGCAACTACTTCGGCCAGATCATCAAGTTCCGCGAGACCGGGGACGACTGGACCGCCCAGACCTTCTTGTGGGAGGTCTTCGCGGTGGGCGGTCCCCAGAGCGGCTTCGCGAGCCCCGACAACCTCGTGTTCGATCCCTACGGCAACCTGTGGATGGTCACGGACAACTCCGACCTCTCGACCAACCCCATCAAGGCCTACCACGGCAACAACGCCATGTTCTTCTTCGCCACCGAAGGCCCCAACGCGGGCAAGGCCCACCGCTTCGCCATCGGCCCGGTGGACGCCGAGATGACCGGCCCGGTGTGGTCGCCCGACGGCAAGACGCTGTTCGTGTCCATCCAGCACCCCGGCGAGGACAGCGAGAGCCTCGACAAGCTCACGAGCACCTTCGGGGCCAAACCCGGCTCGCGCATTCCGCGCCCCACGCTGGTCGCCATCGAGGGCTTTCCGGGCTGGCGCGCATGACGGGCGCGGTGCCCTCTACGCCCCCTACGCCCGGCCTGCCGCCCATCAAGGCGCCCTGGATCGTGGGCCGCACGGCGCTGCTTGAACATGCCGCCGACGACTTCCTGAGCGAGACGGCCCGCCAGAAGCCGTGGCGACGTGCCCGCTACGAGGACCTGCTCGACTCGCTGGACAGCTTCCTGGGCGCGCCCGCACCGCTGCTGGCCTACACCCGCGCGACCGGCGAGGCGTGGCGGCGCACTCTGAACGCCGGGGACCAGGCCGACGCCGACGAACTGCTCCTCGACTTCCGCGCGTACCTGCGCGACTGGGGCTGGCTGGATGCGGCGCGCCCGGTCAACCGCCCGGACTGAGACGCAGTGCAGGGCAGAGAGCTGAGAGGACTCCGCCCTGGCGGTTGGGGCTCAGTCCTTCCGGCCGTCCGTGTCCTGCACCCGCTTCAGGTGGGCTTCGAGGGCCGGCCACTGCGCGCGCACCTGCCTGCGGCTGTCCAGGCGAATCCGGCGCTCGCGGGCGATGAGGTCAGCGCGGGCGCCTTTGAGCCACGGCTCGTGCTCCAAGATGTCCAGCACCACCTCGGCGTCCTGCAGGCGGCCCAGGCTGTCCAGCACGTCTTTCAGGGCGTCGGGCGGCTCGCGCAGGAGTTCGAGGGTGTAGCGGTAGTTCTTCAGGGCCTTGCGCCACTCGTGCCAGGTGTCGGGACGCCGGGCCTTCAGGACGCTGGGGGCGGAGGCCAGCAGCTCGCCCGCCTGCTCGGTCAGGGCGGCGCGGGCGCGGCGCTTCAGGTGTTTCGGGCGCGGGGCGTCGCCGGGCACCTTCGGCAGCTTCAGGGCCGCGACCGCCTCGGCGCGCTGGCGCCCCCAGTCGGTGGCAAAGGCCTCGCGGCCCGCCCCCTCCTGCCCCAGTTCGTCCAGCGCGGCGCCGATGTGCCCGAAGGCCACGTCCCGGTCCCGCAGCGGGGCGACCGCGCGGCGCAGGTCGCGCCAGGCCCGCCGCGTCTTTTTTGGGGCGCCGCCCAGCTTGAGCTCGGCGGCGACCTTGCGGGTCAGCTTGCGCGCTTCGTGCACGGCGGCCGGGTCGCCCTGCGTCAGCGCCGGCCAGAGGGCTTCGAGAAGGCGGTTGGGCGTTCTGGACATCACCTGCCACCGTAACACGGCCGCTCAGACGCCCCTGACCTTTCTGAAGGCAAAACAAAAATTCCGCCCTCTCGGACGGTGATAAGAGAACTATAGCGCCGGATGCAGCCCCAGTCAACTTTATGCGTCCGGCCCTGAGAAGACCGTGTGGGACGAGCGGAACGTGCCGCTGGGGTGCGCAGGTTCATTCAGCCGGGCGCGGGAGGGGCGGCCTGCTCCTCCGCGCCCGCCGTCATCGGCTCTTGAGTTCCGTCCAGATACGGTCGTAGAGCCGGGGGGCTACGCCGCGCGGCAGCTCGTTGATGAATTCGACCCGGCCCGACGAGAAGTCCTCGGGGCTGGGCGAAAAGGCCTTCTGGGAGCGCAGGAAGGGGTCGAGCAGCGGCTGGGCGGCCCGGTTGGGGTTGCCGTAGTAGGTGTAGTTGCTGATGGCGGCGCTGACTTCCGGCTCCAGCACGTAGTCCACGAAGCGCCGGGCCAGCGCGGGGTTCGGACTGCCGCGCAGCAGCACGAGGGTGTCGGTGCTGATGGTGGTGCCCTCACGGGGCAGGAAGACCTTCAGGCGCTTGTCCTCGGCCGCCCCCTGAAGCAGGTCGCCCACGTAGATCTGCCCGAGGTCGATCTGGCCCGCCAGCAGCTTGTTGCGCGTCTCCGGCCCGCCCGAGAAGGACTCGAAGCCGCGCTTGCGCACCGTGCGCCGCAGGAGGTCGCGGGCCGCGCGCAGTTCCTCGACGTCCGTGCTGTTCACGCTGTGGCCCAGGTATTTCAGGGCCGCGCCGATCACCTCGCGCGGGTCGTCGAGCAGGGCGAAGCGCACGCGGTCCTCGGGCCCGAAGATGAGGCGCCAGCTTTCCGCCGGGGGCACGTAGCGGCCCGAGTTGTAGGCCAGCCCCGTCGCCGCGAACTGGTAGGGCACCGTATAAGTGTTGCCAGGATCGAAGTTGGGGTTCAGGAACCCGGCGGCCACGTTCCCAAAGTTGCTGAGTTTTGCCTTGTCCATCGGCTGAAGCAGCTGCGCGCGCACCATCGTCTGCACGACGTAGTTGCTCGGCGTGGCGAGGTCGTAGCTCGCGCCGCCGCCCTGGAGCTTGGCGAGCATGTTCTCGTTGCTCTCGAAGGTGTCGATCACCACCCGTACGCCCTCGCGTTTCTCGAAGTCCCGGACCACCTCGGGGTCGATGTAGTCCGACCACATGAAGACACGCAGGGTCTGCCCACCGTCGCGGGACACCGGCGGCGGCGTGGTCGTGCCGTTGCCCTCGCTGGCCGGGTCGGCCCGCTCGACGCGGTGGCAGCCGGTCAGCAGCAGTCCGGCGAGCAGCCAGGCCGCGCGCCTCACGCCCGCCCCCGCCGGGGACGCAGCAGCAGACTTCCCGCCACGATGACGGCGGCCGTGAAGACGATCAGCAGGGTACTGAGCGCGTTGATGTCGGGCGTGACCCCGCGCTTGACCGAGGTGTAGATGAGCACCGGCAACGTGCGGAACCCCGAGCCGCTCGTGAAGTACGTGACCACGAAGTCGTCGAGCGACAGCGTGAAGGCCAGCAGCGCGCCCGACAGCACGCCCGGCAGCGCCAGGGGCAAGATGACCTGCCGGAAGGCCTGGAAGGTGTTCGCCCCCAAGTCGGCGGCAGCTTCCATGAGGTCCTGGCCGTAGCCCGCCAGCCGCGAGCGCACCGTGAGGGTCACGTAACTGATCTGGAAGGTGACGTGCGCGAACATCACCGTCCAGAAGCCGTTCTCGAAGGTCCAGCCTGCCCGTTCCAGGCCGCCGCGCACAAGCGCGTAGAACATGAGCAGCATCACGCCCATGACCACGTCGGGAATCACGATGGGCATGACGAGCAAAAAGGTCAGCGGGGTGCGCCAGCGCAGGGTGTAGCGCCACAGCGCGAAGCCCACCAGCGTGCCCAGCACCGTACTGATGAGGGTGCTGGAGACCGCCACGAGCAGCGTGTTCGTCAGCGCCTCGCGCACGTCGCTGCGGGCGAACAGCACGCCGTACCAGCGCGTCGTGAAGCCCTCCCAGGTGGCCCCGAAGCGAGAGTCGTTGAACGAGAACACGATGAGGACCAGCATCGGCAGGTACAGGAAGGCGTAGACGAGCCACGCCCAGCCCGCGAGCAGGGGAGAGGTGCGCGGCCTCACAGGAGTTCCTCCAGGCCCTTCTGCCCGGCGGCGCGGGCGTAGAGCCATAGGCCCAGCAGCACCACGCCCATCAAGAGGAAGCTCAGCGCCGAGCCGTAGGGCCAGTCGCCCGCCTGCCCGAACTGGTTCTGGATGAGGTTGCCGATGAGGGCCGTCTTGGCGCCGCCCAGGATGTCCGACACCACGAACATGCCCAGCGCCGGAATGAAGGTGAGCAGCACGCCCGCGATCAGCCCCGGCAGGGTCTGCGGCACCACGCCCGCCAGAAAGGCGCGCGCGGGCGAGGCCCCGAGGTCCTGCGCGGCCTCCAGCAGCCGCCAGTCGACCTTTTCGACGCTGGCGTATACCGGCAGCACGAAGAAGGGCAGCAGCGCGTACACCATGCCCAGAAAGGTGGCGGCCGTGCTGGGGTAGAGCCCGAAGGGCCGCAGAATCAGAATCCAGGCGTAGACCCGGATCAGGAAGTTGATCCAGAAGGGAATGACGAGCAGCAGCAGCAGCATCTGCTTACGCCGGTCCTCCTGCCGCGCGATGTAGAAGGCCAGCGGGTAGCCCATGACCACGCACAGCAGTGTGCTGAGGCCCGCGATGACCAGCGAGCGCCACAGCACCCGCAGGTTGTCGGGCACCCACTCGCGGAACAGGGCGTCGTAGCCGAAGACCCGTTGCCAGTTCTCCAGCGTCCAGGGCGGCCCCACCTGCGCCAGGTCGGTCCGTGTGAGCAGCGAGTAGCCCAGCATGATGAGCGAGGGCACGATCAAAAAGGCTGCCAGCCACAGCACGCCGGGCCCCAGGGTCGAGAAGAAGCGGCGCGGGTTCACGGCGCGGCGCGGCCGGGAGCCGCCTCCACGCCGTCCTCCAGCACGACCAGGCTCGCCGGCGGCAGGTACAGCGCCACCTCCTCGTCGTAGTCGAAGTCCTCGTCGGCCCCAATGTCGGTGTTGAGCTGGAAGGCCATCAGGCGCTGGCCGCCCGCTTCCAGCAGGTACTGGTTCTCGGCGCCCGTGTATACGATGTCGTCCACGCGGGCGCGCACCTCGTTGCCCTCCGTCTCGTCGTCGCGCTCCATGCGCAGCTTCTCGGGGCGGATGCTCAGGGTCACGTCCTGGCCCACGCGCAGGCCCGCGCCGTGCAGCGTCAGCAGGGGGCCGTGGACGGTGCGCACGACCGCGCCGCCCTCCGGCGTCAGCTCGGCGACCGTGCCGGGGATGAGGTTGCTGCTGCCCAGGAAGTTCGCCACGAAGGCCGTGCGCGGGCGCTCGTACAGGTCCTCGGCGCGCCCGAGCTGCTCAATGCGGCCCCGGTTCATCACGGCGATACGGTCGCTCATGACGAGCGCCTCTTCCTGGTCGTGGGTCACGAACACGAAGGTGATGCCCAGCGTCTCCTGGAGGTTCGAGAGTTCGACCTGAAGCTCCTTGCGCAGCTTGAGGTCCAGCGCCGAGAGCGGCTCGTCGAGGAGCAGCACCTCCGGCTCGTTCACGATCGCGCGGGCCAGGGCAACCCGCTGGCGCTGCCCGCCGGAAAGCTGGTCGGGCCGCCGCGCACCGAAATCCTGAATGCGGACCGTCTCCAGCGCGCGGTTCACGCGGTCGCGGAGTTGCGGGCCGCGTAGGCCCTTTTGGCGTAGCCCGAAGGCCACGTTGTCGGCCACGCTCAGGTGCGGAAAAAGGGCGTAGCTCTGGAACACCGTGTTCACCGGGCGCTGGTGCGCGGGCACGCCGGTCATGTCGCGCCCGCCGATGACCACCGCGCCCGCGTCGGCCTGCTCGAAGCCCGCCAGGATACGCAGCAGCGTGGTCTTGCCGCAGCCCGACGGCCCCAGCAGACTGAAGAACTCGCCCCGGCGGATGTCGAGGTCCACGTCGTCGAGCACCGGCGTGGTCTGACCGCCCGCGCCTTTGTAGCTCTTGTACACGTCCACCACGCTGATCGCCGCGTCGGGCGAGAGTTCACGGGCGCGCTTGCCCCGGACGGCCCCGGTTATCGGCCGGCCCCCTGCACTGAAGTCTTCACGCGGTCAAGTGTAGACGCCGCCTGTCCCTGCCGGATCAGACCCGGGACCGGGTGTCTGCGCCTTTGGACGGACGCGCCTTCTCACCGGCTCGGCCTACAGTGCCGGACACTGGAGGAACTGCTGTGGAAGATGTGCTTGTCCCGCTGATGTTTTTTGCTGCCCTGTTCGGCTTTCCGCTGGCCCGGCGCGCTATGATCCACCGCCACGCGATGGAGCGACTGCGTGCGCCGGCGGCCCTGCCGGACCCAGCGCTGCCGGAGGTGGAGGCGCCGGCCGGGGACCCCGCCCCCGCGCTGGCCCTGCGCCTGCCCGAGCCACACCGCCTGTACGCGCTGGCGCTGCTGTGCCGCCTGGAAGACGCGCCGCTGCACGACCTCGACCCGCAGAGCGCCTATCTCGTGCGGCAGGCCCGCGCCGAGTACCTGCCGGACACCCTGCGCGCCTACCTGAACCTGACGCTCGGTGCCCGCGCCGAACTGCGCGCCGGGGGCCACGACCCCGAAGTGCTGCTGCGCTCGCAGCTCGAACTCGTGGCGCAGGGGGTCGAGGACGCGCTGCGACGCGATCCGGTCTCGGCCGCGCGGCTGCTCACGCAGGGGCACTTTCTGGGTGAGGTGTTCCCGGTGCGCGAATCGGTCCGGCGCGGCTGAGGGCCGCAAAAAGGGACGCGGGAGACCGTCTCCCGCGTCCCTGAGTGTCCAGGCTCAGGCGTGCGCCGGACCCCCGCCCAGGCCGACCCGCAGACCGCGCAGTTCGTAGCCTTTGACCGTCTCGTTGAAGCCCACCTCGGGCGGCGAGATCAGGCGCAGGTCGTTCCAGATGAGCAGGCGGCGCAGGAACAGGTCGCTCTCCTTGATCGCCAGGAAGGCGCCGGGGCAGCGGTGCGAGCCGTCGCCGAACGACAGCACCGGGGCCTGCACGCCGCGCGGCAGGGGGCGGGCGGGGCACAGCTGCGCGGGGTCCTCGCCCACCGTGCCGGGGTCGGTGTTCGTCTCCTGCACGCTCAGGGCCACCACGCTGCCCTGCGGAATGAAGGTGTCGCCCGTCCGGATGTCCTCCAGGGCGCGGCGGTACAGCACCTTGACCACGGGCTCGAGCCGCAGGATCTCGTGCAGGATGGCGTGGCGCTCCTTCTCGGTGCCGTGGACATAGTCGGCGCGCAGTTCCGGCTGCGTGAGCAGGTGCCACGCCGCCACAGTAATGAACTCGCGGGTCGTGACCATCCCGGCGGTGCCGTAGGTCAGGCACTCGGTCAGAATCTCGGTGTCGGTGTAGTCCCGGTCGAGCAGGTGGCTGATGAGGTCGTCCCGGCGCTCCCGGCGGCGCGCGGCGATGGATGGTTTGACGTCCAGCAGGAAGAACGCGAGCAACTGGCGCTGCCGCCACAGCGCGCCGAGCTTGCCGCCCCGGCCCCGCGGCTGGGGCGCGCCTGGCTCACTGTCCGAGCCGTGTTCGACGAAGGCCATCACGCGCCGCTCCAGGCCCGGCACGGCGCTGTCGGTGATGCCGACGACCTGGGCGGCGACTTCCACGGCCAGTTTCAGGCTCAGGTCGTCGAGATTCGCCTCGCCGTCCTGCGCCAGCTTGCCGATCAGGTCGTCGGCGAGCGCCGCGATCATCGGCTCGTAGTGCGCCACCTGCGTCGGCGTGAAGTAGCGCGCGGTCGAGCGCCGCATCTCATGGTGCGCCTCGCCCTCGGCAAAGAGGACCGGCGCGCGGCCCAGGCCGGGCGCGCGGGTGGCCGCCTCGGCCATGAACCCGGCCTGCCGGACCGCGTCCGAACGCAGGATGTCCCGCGCCGCCTGGAAGTCGTAGACGCGGTACAGGCCGCGCTCGTTGGGGACGGCCTGACCCGGGCCAGGCTCGCCCGGCTGGGGCGCGAGTTTGTCCTGACGGGTCAGTGACGCGCCGTCAGGAGAAGCGGCGTGAAAGGGGCAACGTCCGGCGGGGTTCATGGGGTCGGTGGTCATCAGGAGTCTCCGTGGGCCGCCTGGGCGACCCGGCCGAGCAAAGAGGTCAGGTGTTCACGTTCGGGACCGAGAGCGGCCAGCGCCGGGGCCGTCACGCCCTCCAGCGTGATCAGCGCCGCCTGCCACAGCGTCCGGCCCAGGGGGGTGGCGCTCACCACGACGCGGCCGGCCCGGTCCGCCTGAGCCATGCGGACCACGGCCCCCCGCGCCTCGAGCTCGCCCAGCACGCGGCTGATCTCGTAGCGGGGGACCCCCAGGGCCAGGGCGAGCGGCGCCGGGTAGGTGGGCGCCGCCTGGATGTGCGACAGCGCGATGAAGGCGCGCAGCCCCAGGCCGTGCTGCTCGCGCAGGGCCTGCTCGCCGCGCTCGCTCAGCTTCTGCCAGACGGTCCATAGCCCGGTCATAAACCGCAGCTCGGGACTGTCTGGCGCCGCCGGGGCGGCAGGGCCTGGGGCAGAGTTCTGATCAGGCCACGCGTTGGTCACGTCCGGACTCTGCCACATTCGCAGGTGAGGAATTGCAAAGTGCAATAAGGAACTGGTAGAGAGGTCGACACCGGGCTCAGCGGTTCCTGCGGGCACCAATCAGCCCGGTGGCCCACATTGCCCAGGCGACCAAGAGCGGCTGGCCCGCGAGCCGGACGAGCCGCTTGGTGTCGGTATCCAGCCCGAAGGCCGTTTCCCGGTCGAGGTACTGCGAGATGTTGCCCGGAAAGACCGCCACGAAAAAGCCGGCCGCGACGGCTCCGACTGTCCGGCGGTAACGGGCCGGCACGCCGATCAAGGCCGCTCCCAGGGCGATCTCCGCGACGCCCGAGGCCAGCACGATCTGGTCCTTGTCGACTGGCAGCAGGTCGGGAACCTGCGCCTGGAAATCTGCGCGCGCGAAGGACAGGTGCCCTGCCCCCGCGAAGATCAGCGCCGAGCCGAGAAGAATCCGGGCAGCGTTCTGGGCGGGGGTGGTCGGGGAGGCGTCGGGCAGGGTCATGCGGCAGGGTAGACCCGGCCCAGCGTTCCCGCGCCTGAATCTGAAGACCGGCTCAAGCCGCGCCGAAGGCCTGCTCCAGGGTTACAGCGTCAGGACGTCGTAGCCCCGCGGCGTCACGACCAGGGTGTGCTCGAACTGCGCGCTGGGACGCTGGTCGGCCGTGACGACCGTCCAGCCGTCGGGCAGCAGCCGCGTCTCGGGCGTCCCCAGATTGATCATCGGCTCGATGGTGAAGACCATGCCCGGTTGCAGCTTGAGGCCAGTGTAGCGCGCGCCCCAGTGGTAGATGGTCGGTTCCTCGTGCAGGCGCTTGCCCACGCCGTGGCCGGTGTACTCGCGCACCACACCGTAGCCGCGCGATTCGGCCAGCGTCTGGATGGCGTGCCCGATGTCGCCGGTCCGGGCGCCGGGCTTCACCACGTCCAGCCCTGCCTGAAGGCACGCGCGGGTCGTGTCCACCAGACCCCGCACCTCGGCGCTGACCTCACCGACCGTGTAGGTGTAGCAGGCGTCGCCGTAGTAGCCGTCCAGCAGCACGCCGATGTCCATCCCCAGGATGTCGCCGTCCTGTAGCTCGCGCCCGTCGGGGATGCCGTGGCAGATGACCTCGTTCACGCTCGCGCAGATGGTACCGGGAAAGGGATTGTTGCGCGGCCCGTAGCCCAGATAGGCAGGGGTGGCCCCGGCCTTCCGGATATGTTCCTCGGCCAGACGGTCGAGTTCCTTGAGTGTCACGCCCGGCTTGACGAAGGGCTCTAGCACCCGGAAGGTTTCCGCGACCAGCCCCCCGGCGCGGCGCATGACTTCGATCTCGCGGGCGGATTTCAGGGCAATGCGGCTCATAACGGATCAGGCTAGCACCCCTGGCCTGGGCACAGTGGGACGGAAGTCATGCGGGCCAGGTGCCCGGACCGCGCCCTACTGCCCCCTCCTATAGCATCGGCAGCAGCGCCAGTTCCCCGAAGCCCTGCGGCACGAAGAGGCTGCCCTCGGTCGTGCCCTGGTCGGCCTGATCGCGCAGGCGGGCTCCGAGGTCCGCCGCCGTGCACGTGCCCGCCAGAAAGTCGCGGTGGGCCGCGACGACAGCGCGGACCTGCTCGGGGGTCTCGTGGACGAACTCCAGCCGGAAGTCGCGCAGGCCGGCGCCCAGCCAGTCGCTCAGGTGCGCGGCGGCGATCTGCGGGCGGCCCTCGAATACCGTGTTGCGGCAGCCCACGTCGGCCATCACGGGATGGGCCACGCCGCGCTCGTCACGCAGGGCCAGGCGGTGCGACTCGCACGGGTGGCCGCAGTTGGTGTAGTCGGTGCCGTCCGACAGGAAGCGGCAGAACACGCAGTGCTCGGTATGGAACACCGGCAGGTGGCCGTAGGCGACCGCCTCCAGTCGTTCCCCCCCCACCAGGGCGGCCAGTTCGGTGATCTGGCGGGCGTTGAGGTCGTAGGTGGGGGTCAGGCGCGTAAGGCCCAGGTCCAGCAGCGCCCGCGTGGTAAGCAGGTTCGCGGCGTTGAGCGAGAAGTCGCCGGTCAGCGGCGTGTCGCCGGCCTGACCCTGCAGGCCTTCGAGCAGCCCGCCCGAACGCACCAGGATGCCCGCGCCCAGCCCCAGCAGGAACTTCTGGAGGTTCTGCTCGGTGGGCTTGAGAATCCGGGGACTGGCGACCCGCACCTCAATCCCGGCGGCCCTGACCTGCTCCACGCTCGGGCCCAGGCCGTACAGCTCCAGGTAGTCGAGCGTGATGGAATCGGGACGTTCCTCGATCGCCGCCGCGAGCTGCTCGGGCGTGCGGACCAGAACGTGCAGCCGGGGGTCGGCCGGGCGGGTGGTCCGGGGCGGCGTGAGGGCCTGGAGTTCCGGCAGCACGTCGTCCAGCCGGGGGCGGGCGATCCGCTCGGGGGTCTGGGCACGCGCCGCGGTGAGGGCGTCGGCGGCCTCGCGGCGCAGGGCATTGAGCGCCGAGACGGGCAGGAAGCCCGCACCCTGAAGTTCGGCCGTCAGCCCGGCGAGGTGGTAGCCGGTGCCCCCCAGCTTGCCCAGCGCGCCCTCCAGTCCCGCCTCGTCCAGCGCGCGGTTGCGGGCAGGCGAAAGCGGCTTGGGCGCAGTAGCGGTGACGCGGTGGCCCTGGCCGTCGTCCAGGGTCAGCGTGGGCGCCTCGCCCACCCGGCCCACGAACTGCGCGGTGACGGGGCGAGTGTAGACCGGGTCGGCCGCCTCGACGAGCGGGCGCACGCGGGCGGCCAGGGTGGGGTCCTGGGTGCGCCACACCGGGTCACCCTCACGCACGCGGCGGCCGTCCACCGCGCCGCGTCCGAAGCGCAGTTCGTAGGTCCCGCCCGCACGGATGTCCTCGACCTGCTGCCCGTCCTGCCACAGGCCGTACAGAAAGCCGCCCTCCTCGCGGCCCTCGGGCTTGCGCCAGTTGGCCGGGTCGAACACGAGGCCGTCGCCGGGCTTGAGGGCCTCGGTCAGCTCGGCGAGCACGCCGCGCTCGGTGACGCCGCGCACCGTGCCCACGCGCACACCCCGGTGCCGAGGGGCCCGCCCGCGCACGACGGTCTGGTGGTTGGTGCCCGCTATGAAGTGCGGCCCCAGCCCGCGCGAGTACACCTGTTCCAGGTCCTGTTCCTCCTGGGGGCTCACGCTCAGGGGCAGCCCGGCCCAGGCTTCGTCCACGGCCTTGCGGTAGGCGGAGGTGGTCAGGGCGACGAACTCGGCGTCCTTGTAGCGCCCCTCGATCTTCAGGCAGTTCACGCCCAGTTCCACGAGGTCGGGCACCTGGTGCAGGGCGTACAGGTCGCCCGGCGACAGCAGGTAGCGCGCGTCGCCCAGGTCGCGCTGAATTCCGTCCACGAACAGGTCGTAGGGTAGCCGGCACGCCTGGGCGCACTGGCCCCGGTTGGCGCTGCGCCCGCCCCAGGCCTCCGAGGAGAAGCACTGGCCCGAGTAGCTCACGCACAGCGCGCCGTGCACGAAGGTCTCCAGCTCGATGTCGGTCTGCGCGGCGATACGCCCGATGTCGCGCAGCGACAGCTCGCGCCCGAGCACCACCCGCGAAGCCCCGAACCGCCGCGCGAGTTCGGCGCCCTCGGCCGAGGTGATGCTCATCTGCGTGCTGCCGTGAATGGGCAGGTCGGGGCAGATCTCGTGCGCCAGCCGGGCGACGCCGTGGTCCTGCACGATGATCGCGTCCACCCCCGACTCGGCCAGCCAGATGAGCTGGCGCTCGGCGTCGCGCAGTTCGCGGTCGAACACGAGCACGTTGAAGGTCACGAAGCCCTGGACCCCGCGCGCGTGCAGCCCCCGCATGATCTCGGGCAGGGCCTCGGCCTCGAAACCGACCTTGGCGCGCGCGTGGAAGCCCGCGCCGTCCTGCCGGCCCTCTCCGCTGACCGGGTTGACGCCGAAGAACACCGCGTCGGCCCCCGCCTCCACGGCGGCGCGCAGTTGCGGCAGACCGCCGACGGGACTCATGACTTCGGGCTTGATACGGGGACGCGGCATAACGGGACAGTTTACCGCACCTTCATCTGGAACCACGTGACCGGAAGCCCAAAGTGCGCTGGCGGGTCGCCGCAGCCGGGTCAGGGTCTACAATGCCCGCTCGTGGAACGCATCATGTTCAGGGCCAAGATTCACCGCGCGACCGTGACCCAGGCCGACCTGGATTACGTGGGCAGCGTAACGGTCGACCAGGACCTTCTCGACGCCGCCGACATCCTGGTGGGCGAGAAGGTGGACATCTGGAACATCACCAACGGCAACCGCCTGCACACCTACGCCCTGAGCGGCCCGCGCGGCAGCGGGGTCATCGGGATCAACGGCGCGGCGGCGCATCTCGTCGGGCCGGGCGACCTCGTGATCATCGCGGCGTTCGGCAACTTCAGCGAGGAAGAGGCCCGCACCCTAGAGCCCAAGGTGGTGCTGGTGGACGCCCACAACCGCCTGCTGGAGCTGGCGCCAGTCTGAACACTGTCCGATTTGCCCGGACACCTGCGGGCGCCTAGAAAGGCTAAATCACTCCGCGCAGCAGAGCGGGCACCCCAGGTTCCGGCCCCCCAGCCTATCTAGACACCTTGGACCCGGAGCAGACTCGGGGCTGGTGTCCCGGCGCTGGGCAGCCTATGCTTTTGGGCTTTCTTCCTGGTGCTAAAGTGCGGCCGTGCTTCGCCCCCAGCCCCTGATCGTGTTTCTTCTGCTGGTCATGACCGGAATGGTGGCCTACGCGACCTACCGGCAGGCGGGCGGGCTACTCATCGGGGCATCTCTAGTGTTCGCGCTGGCGAGCTGGAATCTGGGCGGCGCGCTGCGCTGGGCGTCGCTGGTGCTCTATCCGGCCGCCTTCTTGTTTTCTCTGGCCCTGCCGGGGGCGCGGCTGTCCCTCGACGACCTCGCGGGCGCGCTGCTGGCGGTCCTGGGGCTGGGCTACCTGACCGTGACGCAGCAGGCCGCCTACGAGGACCGGCACTGGCAGGCGCGGGTGGTGCGGGCGCTGCGCGGCTGCTCCGAGCGCCTGGCCAGTGCACACACCCCCGAGGCGATCATGCGCGCGGGCACCGAGATCATGGAGCAGCTCCAGACCGCGCCGCATGTGGCCTTCGTGGCCTACCGAGACGGCGCGCCGTACATCCTGGCGTCCTCGGGGCAGTTCCGCACGCACATGGACCGCCCCCTCCAGCCCAGCGACAACGACAGCCGCAGCGTGCAGGCCGACCACTGGGTCGCCGAGCAGGGGCTGGCGCTGCTGCCCCGCGCCGAGCGCCGCCAGTACCACGTCGCGCCCATTGAGGGCGAGGCGGGCGCGCCGCTGGGGTTGCTGCTCCTAGCCCGGCCAGGCGAGACGGCCTTCCGCCAGAGTGAGAAGGAGGTCGTCGGGGCCTTCGCGCAGCTGCTCGGCGCCCACCTGGGGCAGGGGCAGGCCATCGGCGAGCTGCGCGACGCCAACGAGCTGACCCTGCGCGCCCTGGGCGCCGCGCTGGAGCGCCGCGACGACGAGACCGGCGGTCATACCCAGCGCGTGACCACCCTGAGCGTGCGCCTCGCGCGGAAACTGGGCTGGAGCGAGACCCAGATCAAGGCCCTGCGCTGGGGCGCCTATCTGCACGACCTGGGCAAGATCGCCGTGCCCGACCGCATCCTGCATAAGCCCGGTCCTCTCGACGAGGAGGAGAGGCGCGCCGTGCAGCGCCACCCTATGGTGGGATACGACATTCTCCAGGACCTGCATTTCCTGCCGGCCGAGACCCTCGACCTCGTGCGCTACCACCATGAGCGCTGGGACGGCGGAGGCTACCCGGCGGGGCTGCGCGGTCACAACATTCCAGACACCGCGCGGCTCTTCGCCATCGTAGACGTCTACGACGCCCTGACCTACCCGCGGCCCTACAAGACGGCGTGGCCGGCCGAACAGGCCCTCGACGAGATCGTCGATCAGGCTGGGCGGCAGTTCGACCCGCAGTACGTCGAGGCGTTCGTGCGCCTCGTCCGCTCGCGCGATGACACCCGGCTGGTGCGCTAACTCGCCCCCAGCCGCGCCACGTCCTCACGGGTGGGGGCGTAGGCCCCGGCGTGCGAGCAGGCCACGGCGGCGGCGCGCAGTCCCAGCGCGAGGTGCTCGGTCCAGCGGGCCTCGGGGCGCTCGGTGGCACTGACGAGTAGCCCGGCGCACAGGGCGTCCCCAGCCCCGACCGTGTCGGCCACCGCGACGGGCACAGTCGGCAGGTCGGCGCGGCCCGCCGCGTGGTACAAACTGGCGCCTGCCGCCCCACGCGTAATCACGATGGGTGCCTGGGCGTTCATACCGCGCAGGTCGCGCAGGGCGTCTTCCTCGCTGCGGCCGGGAAAGAAGAACACGAGGTCCTCGTCGCTGAATTTCAGGAGGTCCGACTGCCGGACGACCTTCGTGAACACGGCGCGGTAGTCGGGGTGATGGTGCGTGATGCGTGCGTTGGGGTCGAAACTGATTTTCACGCCCGCCGCCCGGGCCTGGGCCAGTACGCCCAGCAGCGTGTCGGCCAGCGGCCAGCGCGCGAGGCTGATGCCGCCCAGGTGCAGCCAGCGCGCCGCGCCCAGCCAGCCCTCTGGCAACAACGCAGGGTCGAAGTGCAGGTCGGCGCTGTTCTCACCCAGAAAGCGGTAGGCGGGCGGCGACTTGCTGTAGACCACCGCGAGCAGCGTCGGTGCGATGGCCCGCTGGAGGAAGCGGGGGTCGAGGCCCGCGTCCAGGGACCCGCTCAGCAGCTCGTCGCCGAAATTGTCCTGCCCCACCGCGCCCGCAAAGGCGCTGGGCACCCCCAGCCGGGCGCAGGCGCGCGCCACGTTCCAGCCGGCGCCGCCAGGGTGGGCCTCCCAGGTGTTGCCCCCGGCGGTGACGAGGTCGGTCAGGGCTTCTCCGGCACTCACGATCAGGGGCAGCGGGCGGTCCATGTCCCCGAGCGTAGCAAGCCGGATGTGGGAACAGCGCCGGGCTGCCTGCCTTGAGGCGTCCTTGAGGGACCGGGGCCGGCGCGGGGGTCAGCGGGCACACTGACCTCATGACCACCGACGCCCCTTCCAGTGGCCCCCTGAACGTTGTCGTGACCGGCGCGGCGCGCGGGATCGGCCGGGCCATCGCCGAGCTGTATGCCGAGCGCGGCCACCACGTCCTGAGCGCCGACCTGAACCTGCCGCCGGTGCTGGCGGGGGGTGGGCGCGGCAGGCATCCCCGGCTCAAGGCCGACGTCTCGACCGCTGCCGGGCGCACCCGACTGGTCCGCGCCGCCCACGAACTGGGAGCGGTGCACGTGCTGGTGAACAACGCCGCCTACCAGGGTGCCCACGGCAGCGTGCTGGAGGTCAGCGAGCGCGGCTGGGCCCGGACCCTGGGCGTGAATCTCACCGCGCCGCTGCTGCTGACGCGTGAACTGATCGGGCTGATGCCCCACGGCGCGGCGGTCGTGAACGTCGCCAGTGTGCAGGGCCTCTTTGCTGAGCAGAACAACGCCGCCTACAACGCCAGCAAGGGCGGCCTCGTGAACCTCACGCGGGCGATGGCGCTCGACCTCGCGTCGCACGGGGTCCGGGTCAATGCCATCGCGCCGGGGGCCATCAGTACCGAGGGCGTGCTGGAGGCCATCGCTGGCAGCGACGACCCCGAGCAGACCCGGCGCGACTACGAGGACCTGCACGCCCTGCGCCGCATGGGCACTCCGCGTGAGGCTGCCCAGGTCGTGTACTTTCTCGGCAGCGCCGAGGCCAGTTTCCTGACCGGGACCATCGTGCCGGTGGACGGCGGCATGACCGCGAGCTTCATGATGGCGGGCCGCCCGGTCTGATCCGGCCGCCCGGGCTTTCCCCCATGCTTGCGCGCGGAGGAAGGTGGCTCGGCACAAGTAAACGTGAGGGGCGGCTTCTGCAAAGGAAGCCGCCCCTCACGTTTACCGCTTACGCCTGCGCAGTGACCGTCTGATCGCCGGCCGTGCGGGCGACGCGGCGCCAGCTCAGCAGAGCGATGATGAGGGTGAAGGCGATCATGCTCAGGACCGGAATGGTGATGGTGGTGTTCAGGGCGTCGTTGCCTGCGCCCCATACCGGCCAGGGCGTTCCGCACGAGGCGGCGGGGTTGGTGGTGCAGGCCTTGAGGACCGGCACCCAGCCCCAGGTTTCCGCGTTCTGGTACAGCGCGGTCAGCCAGCCGACGGCGGCCAGCGGCAGGGCGTAGATGCGGATATTCAGGTCACCCCGGAAGGCCGCGATACCCAGCACCGCCGCGAGCGGGTACATGCAGATGCGCTGGTACCAGCACAGGATGCAGGGGTTGAACCCCCGCACCTCGCTGAAGTACAGGCTGCCCAGCGTGGCGACCAGGGCCACGACCCAGGCAAGGTATAGGCGGTTGTCTCGGCTCACCTGAGGCTCACTGCTTGGCGGCGTCGATGGCGGCGGTGATGTCGGCGAGCTGCCAGCTGCCCTGGCCGTTGCTGCCGGTCACGACCTTGCCGTTGACGAACACGGTGGGCGTGCCGGTCACGTTCGCGTCGGTGGCCTGCTTCTCGTCGGCGTCCACGCGCGCGGCGGTGGCGTCGGTGTCGAGGCAGGTGGCGAAGGCGGTCTGGTCGAGGCCCTCGACGTTCTGTGCCAGTTCCTTGAGGCGGTCCTTGGTGGCCCACACGGTGCGCTCGTCGCCCTGCGCGCGGAACAGGATCGACTTGTAGGCGCCGAAGCCGTCGTTGCCGCGCTGGTCGTATACGCACTTGCCGGCCTGTGCGGCGAGCTTGCTGTCGTCGGTGGGCAGACCCACGACCTGCGCCAGGAAGGGCCACACGAGGGCGTACATCTTGGCCTGACCGCTGTCCACGTACTTGGTGCGCAGCTCGGGGGCGACCGTCTCCTCGAACTGCTTGCACACAGGGCACTTGAAGTCCTCGACGACGACGACATTCACGGGGGCACTTTCCTGGCCGGCGAAGGGCAGCGAGGCGTAGTTGAAGTTCACGGCGTTCGTGTTCGCCGCGCCGCCTGCCGGACGGCCACGCACCGCGAACAGGGCCAGCGCGATGAGAACGACGGCAATGACCGTGCCGATGAGCAGCACGGAGCGGTTCTGGTTGTTTCCGGACAGTCGGGTCATCTTGAGGTCAAGTGTAACGTGCGCTTTCATACGTCGCGTTCACGCCTCATGAGAACGCGGCCCCTCCAACTGGGGGAGGAGCCGCGCGGCCGGAAGGCAAGGAAGTTACTGACCTGAGCGGGAGGGGGCCGGGGGACTCGCCTCGGTGTTCGAGTCGGCCGCGCTTAAGTCGACGGTGCCCAGGTCGGCCTTGCTCAGCTGGGGCGCGGCCGCCGGCTTGGTGAGGACCGGACCTGCCGACCCCTGGGGGACAGGCGCGGCGGCCGGGGCCACCAGCACGGGCTCGCCCGCAGGCGAGGTAACCTCGACCTCGGACACATGGGGTTCGGGGACACTGACTTCGGGAGCCGCCACGGCCGGATCGACCATGACTACGGGGGCCGCTGCACGCCCCGCCCGCCGCCGCGCCGCGAAGCGTAGGGCGTTGCCGACGAGCTGCCGCACGAAGCTGAAGCCTAGGCCCAGCAGCATCGGAACGACCGCGCTGCGCTGAAACGTGGTGTTGGCGGGCAGCGTGAGGGCCGGGTCGATCTTCAGGCCAAAGCGGCCGGTGGCGTACAGCGCCCCGGCGAAGATCACGGCGGCGAAGGGCAGCACGAACGGCCCCCCCGAATGCTTGAGCAGCAGCAGCGCGAACAGGACTCCGCCGACGAGCGGCACGATGAGGGTCCACTGTTCGGGCGGGGCCGAGGGCGCGAAGAAGGCCAGCGCGCCCAGCGCCAGCCCCGTGTACCCGAACCAGCCGGCACATTCGTCGGCCAGGATGGTCAGGAGCACCCAGGCGAAGAGGCGCGTGGGCCAGTCACCGGGGGTCCACATGAAGTAGGCCAGTGCCGCGAGCAGGACCAGCCCCGCGAGCAGGCGCAGGGCAGTCCATAGACCCGCGCGGGCAGGGCGTCGGCGGGGCGGCAGGGAAGCGGCGGTCATGCTGCTCCCGTTTTAGCACGCCCCTTCTGAGAACGCCCGCTCCGGGTGGGGGAGGCCAGGACCGGCTCGGGCTCGGCCGCGGCCGCAGGCGTGATGCCCGGCAGTTTGCGCAGGTACTCGCCCGTGTAGCTCGTGGGGTGGGCGGCGACCTGTTCGGGGGTGCCGGTCGCCACGATGGTTCCGCCGCGCACGCCGCCCTCGGGCCCCAGGTCCACGATCCAGTCGGCGCGCTTCATCACGTCGAGGTTGTGCTCGATCACGACCAGGGTGTTGCCCCCGTCGGTCAGGCGGTCGAGGACTTCCATCAGGCGGCGCACGTCCTCGAAGTGCAGGCCCGTCGTCGGCTCGTCGAGGATGTAGATGGTCTTGCCGGTCGCGCGCTTGCTCAGCTCGGTCGCCAGCTTGATGCGCTGCGCCTCGCCGCCCGACAGCGTGGTGCTGGGCTGCCCGACGCGCATGTAGCCCAGGCCCACGTCGCACAGCAGGCTGAGCTTGCGCTCGATGGCTGGAATCGCCTCGAAGAAGTTCCGCGCGTCCTCGACCGTCATGTCCAGTACGTCGGCGATACTCCTGGCGTTGTACTTCACTTCCAGGGTCTCGCGGTTGTAGCGCGCGCCCTTACACACCTCGCACGGCACGTAGATGTCGGGCAGGAAGTTCATCTCGATCTTCATGACCCCGTCGCCCTTGCAGTGCTCGCAGCGCCCGCCCTTGACGTTGAACGAGAAGCGCCCGGCGAGGTAGCCGCGCCGCCGCGCCTCGGGGGTGCGGGTGAACAGGTCGCGGATCTCGGTGAAGATGCCGGTGTAGGTGGCCGGGTTGCTGCGCGGCGTGCGGCCGATGGGCGACTGGTCGATCTCGATGACCTTGTCGAGATGCTCCATGCCCTCGATGCGGTCGAACCTGCCAGGATTCGTCTTGGCGCCGTTCAGCTCGCGCGCCAGCGAGGCGTGCAGGATGTCGTGGATCAACGTGCTCTTGCCGCTGCCCGAGGGCCCGGTGACGACCGTCATGGCCCCCAGCGGCAGGTCGAGATCCACGTTCTGGAGGTTGTGCTCGCGCGCGCCGAAGACCTTGAGGTGCTTGCCGTTTCCCCGGCGGCGCTGCTCGGGCACCTCGATCTTCAGTTCGCCGCGCAGGTACTTGCCAGTCAGGCTCTCGGGATTGTCGCGGACCTCGGCGGGCGTGCCCACCGCGATGACCTGCCCACCGTGTACGCCCGCGCCCGGCCCCATGTCCACGAGGTAGTCGGCCTCGATCATGGTGTCCTCGTCGTGCTCGACCACGATAAGGGTGTTGCCCAGGTCGCGCAGGTTCTTCAGCGTGCCGATGAGGCGGCCGTTGTCCTTGGGATGCAGGCCGATGGACGGTTCGTCGAGCACGTACAGCACGCCGGTGAGGCCCGAGCCGACCTGCGTCGCCAGCCGGATGCGCTGGGCCTCGCCGCCCGAGAGCGTATTGGCGGTGCGGTCCAGCGAGAGGTAATCCAGGCCCACGTCCACCAGGAACTTCAGCCGCGTGCGGATGGCCCGCAGGACTGGGGCCGCGACCGCCGCGCCGAAGCCGCCCAGGGTGTAGGCGTAGTGCAGCGGTCCGTGGGCCCGCGCTGCCCCGCCCAGGTGCTCCTTCAGGAAGGGCTCGATGCGGGCGTGGTCCAGCGCGCCGTCCTGCAACTCTCCGAAGAAGGCGTCGGCTTCCAGGACGCTCATGCCGCTCGCCTGGGCGATGTTCAGGCCGCCGACCCTCACCGCCAGAATCTCGGGCTTGTAGCGGGTGCCGCCGCAGGTGGGGCAGGGGCGCAGTTCCATCATTTCCTCGAGCTTCTCGCGCATGAACTCCGACTCGGTGTCGGCGAAGCGCCGCTCCAGGTTGGTCATCACGCCCTCGAACTCGGTCATGAACCGCATGGTTTCCTTGCCGCCCCGTCGGTACACGACCTCGAAAGGCTCACCGGGACCGTACAGCACGGCCTTTTGCGCCTTCACGGGCAGTTCATGCCAGGGCGCCTTGAGGTCGAAGTCCAGGTGCTCGGCCAGGGCCTGCAACTTGTCCCAGTAGTACACGCCCGCGTCGGCGCCCTTCTTGGTCCACGGAAGGATGGCCCCGGCGGCGATGCTGAGTTTGTCGTCGATGACGAGGTCGGGACTGAACTCCTGCTTGCTGCCCAGGCCCGCGCAGTCGGGGCACGCGCCGTAGGGGTTGTTGAACGAAAACGAGCGCGGTTCGAGTTCCTCGAGGACGCTGCCGTGCTCCGGGCAGGCGAACTTCTCCGAATACAGCTCCTCGTGGGGGCCGCCCTCCTCGCCGTCCTGACTGGGCGCGCCGTCGGGCATCAGGACGCGCAGCAGGCCCTCGCCCCGGCGCAGGCCGAGCTCGACGCTCTCGGCGATGCGGGTCCGGTCGCCTGCGCGCAGGGTCAGGCGGTCGATGACCACGTCCACGTCGTGCTTCTCGAATTTCTCCAGCTTGAGCTTCTCGGCCTCGTCGAGTTCGTACAGCGTGCCGTCCACTCGCACACGCGCGAAGCCCTCGCGGCGCAGCTCGGCGAACAGCTTGCGGTACTCGCCCTTGCGCCCGCGCACGACCGGGGCCAGCAGGATGGCGCGCTTGTCCGTGAACTCGCCGAGCAGCCGGTCGGTGATCTCGCTCGGCGACTGCTTCTCGATCTTGCGCCCGCAGATGGGGCAGTACGGCGTGCCCACGCGGGCGTACAGCAGACGCAGGTAGTCGTGCACCTCGGTCACGGTGCCCACCGTGGAGCGGGGGTTGTGGCTGGTCGTCTTCTGGTCGATGGAGATGGCCGGCGAGAGCCCCGTGATGCTGTCCACGTCCGGCTTTTCCATCAGCCCCAGGAACTGCCGGGCGTAGGCGCTCAGCGACTCGACGTAGCGGCGCTGGCCCTCGGCGTAGATGGTGTCGAAGGCCAGGGTGCTCTTGCCACTGCCCGACACGCCGGTGATCACCACGAAACGGTCGCGGGGAAGCTCGACCGTGATGTCCTTGAGGTTGTGTTCCCGCGCACCGCGCACGATCAGGTTGTTCTGCAAGGGGATTCTCCTTGATTCGCGGCCAGGACAGCGAAATGGGCCGACTGGGGTTACGTTGCCTGCGTAAGGACACCTTGCCCCTCCGCTCCTAAACGGGCCATTCTAGCAGATTGGGGCTGCCCGCCGCCTTGATCTGGAAGCCAGGAACGGACGTGGATGAAGGCCGTCCATGAAGGGCAGCGGCGGCGCGGAGCTGCTACCGTAGGGGCATACCACAACCGAATCTCAGAACTTCTGGCGGCAGAAGGCAACGACTTCTTGACATGGCGCGTCCGGCGCCTGGAGACTGGTTATGCGTAACGCACTCGTAGGGTTGGGCCTGGGGCTGCTGCTTGGAAGCGCTTCCTGGGGAAGTGCCGTGACCCTCACCGTGGACTGTGGAGCCGGCAGCGGGTATGAGCTGTGCCAGCAGGGCGTCAACCGCTGGGCCAGGCAGACCAGCAACAGTGCCAAGTTCTTCGAAAGTCCCAACAACAGCGGCGACCACCTCGGGGTCATCCAGCAGCAGTTGGCGGCCAAGAGCAGCGACATCGACGTGTACCTGCTCGACATCGTGTGGCCGGGCCTGCTCGTCGACCAGCTCGTGAACCTGACGGGCAAGGTCCCGGCCGCCGAGGTGAACCGGCACTTCAGGGGCATCGTGGACGCCAATACCGTGGATGGCAAACTCGTATCGCTGCCCTGGTTCACCGACGCGGGGCTGCTCTACTACCGCACCGACCTCCTGAAAAAGTACGGCTACGCCTCGGCCCCCAAGACCTGGGCCGAGCTGACCGCGATGGCGCAAAAAGTCCAGGCGGGCGAGCGCAAGACCAACGCCCAGTTCGCGGGCTACGTGTGGCAGGGCAAGAACTACGAAGGCCTGACCTGCGACGCGCTGGAATGGATCTCGTCCTTCGGCGGCGGGGCCATCGTGGACGCGGGCGGCAAGGTGACCATCGACAACGCCAAAGCCGCGGCGGCGCTGGACATGGCGGCGAGCTGGATCAACACCATCAGCCCCAAGGGCGTGACCACCTACGGCGAGGAAGAGGCGCGCGGCATCTTCCAGTCGGGCAACGCGCTGTTCATGCGCAACTGGCCCTACGCCTGGGCCAACGGTCAGAGCGACGACAGCAAGGTCAAGGGCAAGATCGCCGTGGCGCCGCTGCCCAGTGGCGGGGGCAAGGCGGCGGCGGCCCTGGGCGGCTGGAACATGGGCGTGAACCTGTACTCCAAGAACCAGGAGGCGGCCATCAGCCTCATCCGGTACATGACCGGCCCCGCCGAGCAGAAGATCCGCGCCGTCGAGGGCAGCTACAACCCCACCATCCAGACGCTGTACCGCGACAAGGACATCATCGCCAAAAACCCCTTCATGGGCCAACTCGAAAGCGTGTTCACGGGCGCGGTCGCCCGGCCTTCGGGCCCGACCAAGGCCAAGTACAACCAGGTGTCGCAGGCCTTCGCCAACAGCGTGACCTCGGTCCTGACCGGCAAGGTCAAAGGGCAGGCGGCGGTGTCCAAGCTCGCCGCCGACCTCTCGCGGATCAAGGGGCGCGGCTGGTGACACCGGCCCCGGCATGGGGGCTGGGCGGTCTTCAGGGGGCGTTGAGGCGCGGCACACCCGCCCGCCCCCGCACCCCGGCTAGGCTGCCCCCATGACTGGAACCGGACACAAGAGCGACGAGCAACTCGACGTGCGCGAGGGCGAGCGCGGCACCGACTCGGAGAGCGCCACGAAGTACCCCGGCCAGGTGGGGCGCGGAGGCGTGGTGCAGGACAGTCCCGGCGTCAACGGGATCAACATGGAGCCGGATCAGGGCCTGGTGGACGCCGAAGGCAACTACACCGACATCGAAGACGGCGCGACGGCCAGCGAGCGTGACGACTGAACCGTACAAGAAAAGAAGTGCCCCGCCAGAGTGTCCCGGCGGGGAGCTTCATTGCAGAGCTGGCTTCAGCGCACGCCCACGAGTTCCACGTCGAAGATCAGCGTGGCGTTGGGAGGAATAACGCCGGGAATGCCCTGGGGGCCGTAGGCAAGGTGGCCAGGGATGGTCAGGCGGGCCTTGTCGCCCACATGCATGCCGGCGATGCCCTGGTCCCAGCCGGGGATGACGTACCCGACGCCGAGCGGAAACTCGATGGGCTCGCCCCGGTCGCGGCTCGAATCGAACTTCGTGCCGTTTTCCAGCGTGCCGGTGTAGTGCACGCTCACGGTCTTGCCCTTTTCGGCCACCGGGCCGTTGCCCTCGTGGTACTTGTCGATCTGTAGTTCGGACTGGGTCATAGGAGCTCAGCCTAAACCACCCTTCCCCAATGTCCCGTCCCGGCTAAAGCGGGTATAAAGGAACGTCAGGCACAGTCTCACCCCCTGGTTAAAGGGTGGGTAAGCTGCGAGCCATCCGTCCCATCTGGTGGCGCCTACACTGAACCACATGAAGGGCCTGCGTGAGTTCATCGACTGGCTGCGTGAGACGCTGCAAGGCGCGCCTCAACCCAAGCCGGTGCCCATCCCCGTGCGCGTGCGTGACCGCCGCTGACGGCTCCTTCCCCACCCGTGTCCGGCCCCACTTCCTGGTGAGGGCCGTTTTTATGGGCCTGGTGGAGGACGGCAGGACAGACCGCGCCGCAAAAAGGGCGAGGGAGACGCGCTATGCTGCGGGACGTGCCGCATCCGGGCGAAGACCTGACTTCTCAGACTGATTATGGAATGGACGAACTGCGCCCCCTGATCGCCGACCGGCCGCTGCCGGAACGCCAGAAGATCGAGGAGGCTTTCGAGTTCGCGCGCGACGCGCACGCGGGCGTCAACCGCAAGAGCGGCGAGCCGTACATCACGCATCCGGTGGCGGTCGCGGTCATCTTGGCGAAGCTCGGCATGGACAGCGACTCGCTCATGGCGGGGCTGCTGCACGACACGGTCGAGGACGTCGAGGCCGTCACCTTCGCGGGGATCGAGAGCCTGTTCGGTCATGACGTGCGGCGCATCGTCGAGGGCGAGACCAAGGTCAGCAAGCTCTCCAAGCAGGGCAGTCAGGCCGCGCAGGTCAGCGATACCGGGCGCGACGTGCAGGCCGAGAACCTGCGCCAGATGCTCGTCGCCATGACGGCCGACATCCGCATCATCGTGGTCAAGCTCGCCGACCGCCTGCACAACATGCGCACCCTGGGCAGCATGAAGCCCGAGAAGCAGGCGCGTATCGCCCGCGAGACGATGGAGATCTTCGCGCCGCTCGCGCACCGCCTCGGGATCGGGCAGATCAAGTGGGAACTCGAGGACCTCAGTTTCCGGTATCTCAATCCCGACGCCTACGAGTACCTGTCCACGCGGCTGCGCACCCGTCAGGACGAGCGTGAGGCGTTGATCGCCGAGGCGGTCGCGCAGCTGAGTGCGGGTCTGGACGACGACCTCGAACTGCACGAGTGGGTGTCGGACATCGACATCTCGGGGCGCAGCAAGCACCTCTGGAGCATCCACAGCAAGATGCAGAAGGAGGGCAAGGGCCTGGAGCAGATTTTCGACCTGCTCGCCATCCGGGTGATCCTGCGCCCGCGCGACCTGACCGTACCGCCCGGCACCGACGAGAAGCGGCGCGAACGGGCCGAGGAGACGCGCGAGAAACGCATCTGCTACCACACGGTCAGCGTGGTGCACAGCATGTGGACGCCGCTGCCGGGCCGTTTCAAGGACTACGTCGCGGTGCCCAAACCCAACGGCTACCAGAGCCTGCATACGACCGTCATCAGCCAGAGCGGGCAGCCCATCGAGGTGCAGATCCGCTCGCTGCGGATGCACGAGGTCGCCGAGTACGGCGTGGCCGCCCACTGGATGTACAAGCAGGGCGCCGGGCTGGCCCAGAAGGACCGCGAGAGCTGGCTCGCGCAGATGCGCGAACTGCAAAACGAGATCAACGACGCCTCGGACTACCTCGACGCGGTCAAGAGCGACATCCTCTCGCAGCGGGTGCGCGTCTTCACCCCCAAGGGACTGGCCGTGTCGCTGCCCGCCGGCAGCACTCCGGTGGATTTCGCCTACCACATCCACAGTCGCATCGGCGAGACGACCGTGGGCGCGCGGGTCAACGGGAGCATCGTGCCGCTGGCGCATCACCTGGGCAACGGCGACATGGTCGAGATCGTGACGAGCAAGAATGGCCGGCCCAGCAAGGACTGGCTGAATTTTGCCGTGACGCGCAGCGCCCGCGCCAAGATCCGTCATCACTTCCGCACCGAGGAGCGCGAGGCAGCCCTGGAGCGCGGCCATGAACTGCTCGAGCGCTACCTGCGCAAGCGGCAGCTGCCGGTGCGCCAGCTCATGCGCACCAAGCTCCTCGAGGACGCGACCAACCGCCTGCTGGGCTCGCGCAACCCCGACGACCTGTACCTTGCCCTGCACGCCGGCAAGTTGACCCCCAGCGTGGTCGGCCGAGTGCTCGCGCCCTCGCTGGCGCAGGAGCAGGCCTCGCCTCTGCCGAGCCGCCGCGCCCCGGTGCCGCGCGCCCCCGAGCCGGGCGGGGTCTACGTCGAGGGCTTTACGACCTCGACCAAGCTCAGCCACTGCTGCAAGCCGATCCGCGGGGACCAGATCATGGGCTACCTCACGCGCGGGCGTGGGGTGAGCATCCACCGCATCGACTGCCCCAACATGATCCGGCTGCTCGCCGAGGAACCCGAGCGCTGCGTGGCGGCCTCCTGGGAAGCGGGGATGGCGGGCACCACCATCGTCGAGCTCGACGTGGTTGCGCCGGACCGCCGGGGTCTGTTGGCCGACGTGCTGAGCGTGTTGACCCAGCAGAAGGTCAGTCCCCTGAAGGTCGAGGCGGGGGTGCGCGCCGACGACACGGCCCACATCGAGCTGCGCCTGGCCGTGTCGGGCAACACCGAGCTCGAGACCATCCGCGGCGCGCTGGCCGGCGTCGAGGGCGTCAGCGCCGTGGTGCGGCTGGGCCGGGGCAAGAGGACGGGCGGCTAGGGTCATGCCGATCCTGTATCCCGATCTGGGCGACCTGCTGCGGCTTCACCCGCAGTTCAACGCCGGTACGGTGGCCGAGGCGCTGCGGGCCGCGGGACTACGCGAACTGTGGTGGGCGAGCAGCGACGACGCCGACCATCCCCTGCGGGACGCGCTGCCCGCCGCCGGGATCACCCTGCGCGGCGAGGGCGAACTGGCCCCCGACTGGCGCTGGGCCGACACCGAACGCGCTCAGCTCGAGGCCTTTCTGTCCCAGTATCCCCAGGGGCGCGAACGCCTGCGCGCGGCCGGCGCGGCCGAGGCGGCCTTGAGCGCGCTCCTGAGCCTGCCCCTGACCCCCGAGCGGGTGCTCTCTCCCGAGATGCTCGCCGGGGTCCGGGCCTACCACGAGGCCACCCGCGCCGCGCTGGACGAGGGACCGGGTACCCGCTGGCAGGCTCGCCGCCTGGGCGAGCTGGCCGCGCGCCTGGGCAGCCTGGAAGGCGCCGTCCTCGTGCCCCTCGACGACCTGCCGGGTCTGCTGGAGCACCTGCCCACAGCGGCGCTGCCCGATCTGGGGTCCCTGGTGCCCGGCGAGACCAGCCGCCTACGCGCCCTGGCCGACCGTGCGTGGCAGCTGCGGGAGGACGACGACCTGCCGGCCCTGTTCGCGGCCCTGACCCGTGAGGCCGGAGACGCTGTGACCCCGCTGGCCGAACTGCGCGCGGCGGCCGGAGGGCTGGCCCTGGCGGCCGGAGAACTGAGCGAGGCCCGGATGCAGCTTGAGGCGGCCGCTCACGCCCTGCGGGGAGACGAACCGCGCAGCCTCCCCGGGCTGGTGCTGGTCCGCCTGGGGCAGGTGCGTGACGCGCAGGGGGACCGTGACCTCGCGCTGCGGACCTACCGCGCGGTGCTGGCCCTGACCTACGCCCCCGAGGTGGCCCTGGAGACGGCCCGCAGCGGCCTGGACACGCCGTTCGGCCTCGGAGAGTAGTTCCCCCGCCCTCACACCCGCCGGATGAGGCCCGCGCGCACGTCCAGCCGCTCGGCGTGCAGCAGGTGCGGCTCACCCAGGCCCATCAGGTCCAGGCCCAGGGGTGCGGCCAGGGTGTTCTCGCGGATCACGGCGCGGGCGCGCCGCAGGGGCCAGGGCCGGTGCGTGATGGGCCCCCGGTAGATCCGGCCCTGCCGGTCGGCGCTGTACAGGAACAGGCGGTGGGTCAGGAAGTCTTCGAGACTGCCGTCGGGCGCGGTGAATTCTTCGCCCTCCGGCCGGTACGCAGCGGCGAAGCGCAGCGGTGGTTGGCCCCGGTGGGTCCGCAGGCCGGCGTAGCGTGTGACGCCCCGCTCGCGGCTGGCCCACAGCCGGGCGTCGAAGTACGGTAGATGAAAGAGGCTCCGCGCCAGCCGCACGCCCAGCGGCTGAGCGGCGTCGAGGCTGTAGAACCACACGCCCGGCACGCCGCCAACGGTCACGTAGGTCCGCAGGTTCAGCTCGGCGAAGTCGCTCAGGCCTGGCACGCTCGGCAGCCCGCGTGGAGCCACACCCGTCATGCGGAAGGGCACCACGCCCAGCCACGCCTGCCCGCCGTAGGTGTCGAGTTCCAGACCTCGCGGCAGCCCCGGGGTCAGCAAATGCGGCGCGACCGGCCAGTGCATGAAACACAGGTCGCGCCACACCATGCGCAGGGCCCAGCCGGGCAGGTCGGGTCCGGTGGCGGGGGCAACGGTCATGTCCGGCAGGCTAATGCGCCCACTCCAAGCGGGCCGGGCTCCCCAGGGTCCTCTCAAGATGGCCTGAAGGTCAGCTCAAGGCGACTTGGTATGCCGGCCCTCACTTCTGCCGGCGACCGACCTTCTAGCCTGCGGGTGTACAGGCGTGGCCTGGACGGCGCGACACAAGGAGACGACATGCCCCTCACCAACGATCAGGCCGTGGACCACCTTCAGAAGCTGCTGGGCACCGTGCGCGACGGCGAGACCGGTTTCCGGGAGGCGGCCGATCATGCCGAGTCGGCTTCTCTCAAGACGCTATTTCAGGGCCGCTCAGCGCAGCGGGCCAAGCTCGCCACCGAACTGGAGACCAAGATCAGCGAACTGGGCGGCCAGCCCCGCGAACGCGGCAGTGTTGGCGCGGCCCTGCACCGCACCTGGCTGGGCGTGCGCGACGCCGTGACTGGCCGCGACGACTACGCCGTGGTGGCCGAAGCTGAACGCGGCGAAGACGTGGCTATCGGCAACTACCAGGACGCCCTGAACGAGGCCGACCTGCCTGCTGATCTGCGCAGCTTCGTGCAGAGCCAGTACGATCAGGTCAAGAGCAGCCACGACGAGATCCGTGACCTCAAGCACCGTATGGAAGCCGACAAGAAGTAAGGTCTGGTTCTAGCGGTCGTCAGCAGTACAGAAGAGGCCCATCCGATGATGGGCCTCTTGCTGCCGAGGAGACTCAGCCGCGCCGGCGCCGGCGCAGACGGTCCATGGCCGCTTCGAGGCTCAGGCGCATGCGCTCCAGGGCCTGGGCGAGGTCGCCGATCTCGTCGTTGTTGCCTGCGCGCACCGGCCGGGTCAGGTCCCCGAGGCTGATGGCGTCAGCGACCTTCACGAGTTCCGTGATGGGCTGCACGATGCGCCGCGCCGAGCGGATGGCTAGCCAGGCGGCCAGCGCCAGACCCGCCAGGGTCGAGAGCAGCACGAGCAGGGTGGTGCGCAGGAGGTTGCGGTCGGCCTGCGTGCTGGGCAGACCCACCGTCACGCGCCGGATCAGGTTGGCCTCGGTGGCGCGGCCGGCCGGGACGACGCTCGGGCGGCCGATGTCGTCACCGATGACCGTCACGCGGCTCACCACGTAGGACGTGTTGCCCAGCCGCAGGGTCCCCCCGGTGGGATGACTGCCGACCCACTGGCCCAGCTGGGTGTTCAGGCGGTCGTTCTGCCCCGGCGTGCGCGAGCGCAGGTAGCTGTTGCCTCCGGGCAGTTCGACCCGCACGAAACCTACCTGTGAGTTCTTGACGATGTCGTCGATCTGACTGAAGGCCAGACTCTGGCTGCCGGTGCTCAGGTTGGTGCCCAGAGAGGCCGCCAGCACGCCTGCGTTGTCCTGCACGAGCTGGCGCTGCAGTCCCGGCAGGAAGAGCGCGAGCAGGGCCAGCGTCAGCAGGCTGGACAGCACGAGCGGCAGCAGCGTGCCGAGCGTGATCTGCTGGGTCAGGCTGCGGCGCGGCCCGGCCTGCTTGCTCTCGCCGACGACCGTCTCGGTCACGGCCGTCATGAATTCCGGTCCCTTGGGGGTGGCCTCGCGCCGGGACTCCGCAACGCCGCCCTCGGCCCCGCCCAGCGAGCCGGCGAAGTCGGCCCAGTCGTCGGCGGCCGGCGTGTCCTGAGCCCCGGCGGCCGGGCTGGCGAAGGGATCGGCAGCGGTCGCCAGCGGAGGCAGGGTCGCCGTGGCCAGCAGCCCGGTGCCGCTGGGGGCCGTGCCGATGGGCGCGCCTGGGAGGGTGGCCGCCGTGCTGGCCAGTCCCGCGCCCCCACTGCGGGGGCTCCGGGCCCAGTCGGGCAGACCCGCTTCCGTGCTCGCGCTGGGGGAAACTGGGGCCGCCGCGAACGGGTCGGCGACCGTCCCGGCCGGGGCGAAGGGATCGGCCCCGCCGGTCAGCGGCGCCGCGAACGGGGAGGCCGGAGCCGTGCCCAGGCCGTCCGGACGGCTGAGGCCGGCAAACCCTGCGCCGGCCAGGCTGGAACTGGCCAGTGTGGGGGCGAGTACGGCGTCGTCCTCGGCCGGGCGTGGGGCGGGCGCGTCTTCCGGTACCTCCTCCAGGTTGGCGGGCGCGCCCACCACGGTCAGCAGTTCCAGCAGCAGCTCGGCCCGCTCGCGCGTGGTCGGCTTCATCAGGCGCCCGGCGCGGCGCGCGGCCAGCCGGGCCGACTGATCGGCGCTCAGGCCGAAGCGCTCGGTCAGCTGCTGCTCCAGCTCGGGCCGGATGGATTCGGGGACAGGCTGGCGGATGACGACGGTGTACTTCATACAGGGTTCCTCACGGTGGGCCTTACGGGGCCGGATCAGGTCAGGTTACGGGCGCGGAGCTGCCGTACGAAGGCGTGAAGCTGCGTTTCGCTGAGCTGTTCGGCGATGGCGGAGAGCAGGCCCTCCAGGCTGGGCGAGCTGCCCGCGTCCTGCAGGGCGTCTTCCACGATGACCTCGCCGATGGGTCCCACGACGCTCAGCAGGCACTGCTCGACACTGTCCTGCAGCGCCGGGGTGAGGGCCTGGGTGCGCTGCGCGGCGCGCTGGGTCCAGTCGCTGGCCTGGATCAGGGCCTGTGAGACCGCCTGCGCGCTCAGGCCCAGCTCGCGCCCGATGTCGGCCACACTGCGCGCGCCGTCGACCTGATCCATGACCCGCCAGACCACGTAGGGCAGCGGGGTCTCGTCCCGCAGCGCCGCCGGCCAGCGCGGCACGTCGCCGGGCAGGCTCACGGCGACTCCAGGCCCGACGCCTGCCACAGCTCCTGGGCACGCAGGTCGGTCAGGGGCAGTTCCTGAAGGCGCAGGCCCAGCCGACGCAGGCTCAGGGTGTAGGCGCTCAGGAGGGCTGGACGCAGTTCGCCCACGGTCATGTCTCCCGACACCGACAGGACACCGCCCCGGAGGCCGACCTCGTGCGCGAAGGGGTCGAGGACCGGGTGGTCGCCGGCCAGCTGCACGCACACCTGGGCCCAGACCTCGCCCAGCGCCGGATTGACGCGCCAGGTGACGGCCAGCAGCTCGCGCCAGAAGGCCACGAGGCTGCCCAGATCCAGCAGGTCGGAGGGCGAGAGGCTCACGCAGCGGCCCCCGTTGAGGGGCAGGGCGCCGCCGACCACCCGGCCGGCCTCCCATGACGAGCAGACCGTACCGCTCACGAGCACCCCGCTGAAGTATTCGGCGCGCAACTGGTCGCGCAGCGCCGGCCAGGGCACCGTGCGTACCTGGAGGGGCGCGCTGCGGCAGCGCCAGACCTGTTCGGCCAGGGCGGCGTCCAGACCGGTCAGCGACAGTTCGGCGCGCGGCAGGGCGCGCATGGCGGTCGCCAGCGGCACGTCCTGTCCGCCGGCACTCACGCCGCCGCGCAGTTCGCCGCGCACCCACACGAAACGCGCCCAGCGGCCCTGGTCGTGCAGGTCCAGGGCGGCGCTGAAATTCGGATCTATCCGGCCCTCCAGGTCTTCCAGGGCCTCGGTCCAGGGATAGAAGTCGGTGCTGAGCTGGCGGTAGACCGCCTGATCCTGGGGAAGAGGCAGCCGGACGGCGGTGGTGGGCGCGGGTGAGGTCATGACGGGGCTACCTGTGAGGGAAAGGGGCGGAGAGCAGGGGGGACCGGAGAGAACAGGCCAGCAGGAATGAACCCCATAACACTGCCTGGGGTCTTACTTGGCGCTTACATCCTCCTCATGGGCCGTCTGGCGCGGGTGGCGGCTGTCTTGGCGTTTCCTGGGTTAGGCCTGGGGGTACCCCCAATAGGATAGAAAAGACCCGCCCGGCACGGGATGCCTGGACGGGTCGGGAGCAGATCAGCTCAGCCGAGTTCGGTCAGGAGCGCCTGGACACGGGCCTTGAGGTCGCCGCGTTCCTGGGGCGCGCCGAGCTGGTGCAGGCCGCCGTGGTAGGCGTCGGGATCGCCGAACAGGCGCGAGAGCAGCTCGAACTCGCGCTGGCTGCGCAGGCTGGCGTCGTCGCGGAACATCGTCACGTACTGGTCCTGAAAGGCCCACTCGCTGAGCTGGCCGTCAAGGAAGGCGTGCATCAGGCGGCGGTACGGCTCGGCATTGTCCTCGGTGGCGACCATGCCCTCACCGCTGCGGGCAGGCACGTGCGACTCGAACACGGGCGAAAGGGTCTCGGGGGTGATGTCCCAGTTGTTCACCTCGAACTGGGGCTCGCCTTCACGGAACAGGATGAACTGCGGGCTCTGGTGCGTGATGCCGGTGCGCTGCGCCACATGGTTGCTCGCCGGGCGCCAGTCCACCACGCGGATGAAGCCTACCGGAAGTTCGTGGTTCTGGAGGAAGGTCTCCAGGACGCCGAAGCCCTGCATGGTCTTGTGGCAGGTGCCGGCCTTGAACACGGCCGCCAGCGGGTAGTCCTGGAGAAACTGGTCCACCTCTTCGGGCGTGGTCAGGGGCACGAGCACCTGGGGGTCTTGCGGAGCCGTTTGGGTCATGCCCCAGCATACCGCGCCCGCTTTACAAAACGAAGTGATACGTGTTGCGGTTGTGGGCCGCGGCGCCCCGCAGGGCCGTTACGTCCTCAGTCCAGTGCCCAGACGTACGCCTTGAGGTGCGCGGCCTGCGGGTAGTCCTCGCCGGGCGCGAGGCGGGTCTGGACCCGGCCCCGGCGACCGGCCTGGAGCAGCCCGGCTTCGACCTGCCGCTCGAAACTGGTCGCCGGGACGCCTGCGTGGTTGAGCAGCGCGAGAATCCGGCCGCCCGGCGCGGTCACGTCGGCGGCCTGAGCGATCAGGGCAGCGTAGTCGCGCTCCGAGCGCCAGACTCCGGTCTTGCCACGCGCGAAGCTGGGGGGGTCGAGCACCACGAGGTCGAACACGTCGCCGCGGCGCCGCAGGCGGGTAAGCCACTCGAAGACGTCGCCGTACAGAAAGTCGGTGTCGGGTGCGGGCAGGCCGCTCAGGGCGTAGTTCTCCTGGCCCCAGGCGAGCACCTTACGCGAGAGGTCCACGTTCTTGACGGTCTGTGCGCCGCCCAGCGCCGCGCTCAGTCCGAAGCCGCAAGTATAGGCAAAGGTATTGAGCACCCGTGCCGGCGCGTGGGCCTGCACCCAGGCGCGCATGGGCCGGGCGTCAGTGAACAGGCCCAGGCTGAGGTCCGCGCCGGGGCGGATCACGAAGGGCACGCCGAGTTCCAGCGCTGTGACCTCGTCCCGTGCCTCGCCCCACACCGGGTCAGGCGGCGAAAGCCACTCGCGCGCCACATTCGCCAGATGCCGGGCCTCGGGTGGGCGCCGCTTGAGGTACAGGCCGGCCAGCTCCAGCTCCGCTCCAGCTGCGGCCGCCGCGCAGTCGGCTGCCAGCCGCGCCTCCTGCGCCGCGCCGAGTTCGGCGTACAGGCTCAGCACGCCCACGTCACCCGCGAGGTCCAGACTGAAGAGGCCGTCCGTCTCGGTGGTGTGTAGGCCCCGGTAGACCGTCGTGCCCCCCTGTGGCAGCCCAGCGCGGCGCGCGAGAAGGCGGCCCAGACCGGCTACCGACAGGTCGGGCAGAGGCAGGTCGGGCAGGGAGGAATCAGGTACGGCCACGCCGCGCAGTGTAGCGGCCCATCAAAAAAACCCGCCACGGGGGCGGGTCTGGCAGATGGACCATCCGGGTGGTCCCCGGACTTACGCGGTGGTCCGGGGAGGGTTCTTCAGCTCTTGCAGCTCGTGTCCTGAGCGAAGTATTTGGTCAGCAGGGCCTTGTAGGCCGGGGTTTTGAGGTAGCGGCCCAGCGAGACGTTGACGGCCTGCCGCAGCGTCTCGTTGCCTCCCTTGATGGCAATGCCGTTGGGCGAGGACCACAGCGCGGGGCTGAAGTGGATGGGAAGTTTGGGGTACAGCCGCTGGAAGGTCGGCCCCATGGCGGTGAAGGCGTAGGTGGCGTCGGTCTGCCGCGTGAGGACCGAACGGATGACCTCGACGTTGGTGTCGAAGACCTTGACCGTCTTGTCGAAGGGCAGTTTGCCCACGTAGGTCTCGAAAATCGAGTTGCGGGGCACGGCGATGGTCTTGCCCGTCAGGTCCGCGTTCTTGTCGTAGGTCGAGAGCGAGGCGATGGACACGCCGCTGCAGTTGTACGGCACCGAGAAGTCGAAGCGGTTTTCGCGGGTGCTGGTGATGACCAGGTTGTTCATGGCGAGGTCGATCTTGTCCTGATCGAGCGCCGTGAGCAGGTCATCGGCGGGTACCTGCTCGAAGATGACGCGCAGGTTCATGCCGCGCGCTACTTCCTGGGCGAGGTCGGCCTCGAACCCGACCATGCTCTTGCCGGCGCTGAGGTTGAACGGAGCCACGTCGCCGGGCATCCCGATGCGCAGCACGCCGATCTCGCGGATCTGGTCGTAGGGACGGGCCTGGGCGGTGCCCAGAGTAAGCAGGGAAAGGGCCAGCAGGGCCAG
Organism: Deinococcus sp. Leaf326; assembly: GCF_001424185.1. NCBI lineage: Bacteria > Thermotogati > Deinococcota > Deinococci > Deinococcales > Deinococcaceae > Deinococcus > Deinococcus sp. Leaf326. Next base: position 70,656 of record NZ_LMOM01000054.1, read on the forward strand.
GGGACGGCAGGGGATCATGAAAACCTCGGAGGAAGGAGAGGGGCGGGGTCACGGCGCGTGCGTATTTTCAGACCGGCGCGGGGCCGGTGGGGTGGAAGCGGGAAGAGGCGGGCGTGTTCCCTTCTCGGGTGACGGGAACCGTGTTCGCCGGAGAAAAGGTCCACGGGAGACCCAGGGTAGGTTGCGGGGTCTGACAACCCCCTCACCGCCGCCAGTCGGACTGACCCCTTAACCTGTCCGGGCATAAAAAAAGCGCCCCGGCACAGGGCCGGAGCGCGAAACACGGCAGCGGGGGCTAGGGCCGGCCGCCCAGCAGCCACCAGGCCAAGCCGGTCATGACGGCGGTGATGACCCAGAAGCGTACTGTGACGTGCGTCTCAGGCCAGCCCAGCAGCTCGAAATGGTGGTGGATGGGCGCCATGCGGAAAAAGCGTTTGCCGGTGCGCTTGAAATACGCCACCTGGATCACCACGCTGATGACCGCCACCACCGGAATGAGGGCCGCGACCGGCAACAGCCACACGTCGGCGTACAACACGTAGGCCCCCGCAGCGACCGCTCCGATGGCGTGGCTGCCCATGTCGCCCATGAACACCCGTGCGGGCGAGGCGTTGAACCACAAGTAGCCCAGCAGCGCGGCCACGAGCAGCGCCGCCGAGGGCGAGAGGGCCACCAGCGGCAGCAGCACGATGATGCCCACGCCCGCCAGCAACCCGTCGAGGCCATCGGTGAAGTTGAAGGCGTTGACCGAGCCGATCATCACGAAGGTAAGCAGCAGCGCGTCCCATAGCGGCGCGCCCAGCACCGTCGGCCCCCCCAGCCCCGGCAGGAGCTCATGGCTGGCGAGCGGCGCGGCGGCGAACCCGAAGACCAGCCCGACGAGCAGTTGCAGCGGAAACTTCTCGCGCGCCAGAAGTTCCTTCTTGCCGCCGACCATACGCGAGCGCACCTTCAGGAAATCGTCGATGCCCCCGATGACCCCCATGCCCAGGGCCGCGAGCATGATGACCAGTTCGCGTGGGTCGCCACCTCGTCCGCTGAGGTACAGCGGAAAGAACACCGCGGCCAGCGCCAGCACGAAGGGCACGCCCCCGGCGGTCGGCGTACCTTCCTTTTGTAGGTGGGTCTGGGGGCCGTCCTTGCGCACCGGCTGGCCCCAGCCACGCGCCTTGCTCGCGCGGATGAACAGACCGACCAGGAACCACGACAGCAGGGCCGTGACCAGGGTCCAGGGCACACTCATACGCCGCCCCCTCCGCCGGCACCCGCCCGGTCGGGGCAGGGGGAAGCGGCGGTGGGGGCAGGGTTCGGGAGCAGCGTCATCTCAAGGGGGAAGGGTAGCACGGCCCCCTGGCGGCCTTTTCCGAAACTTCCTCAGCGTCCGCGCGAGGGAGGGAGGTTCGGCTGGCGCGGCAGCTTCATGCCCCGGCCGGCGCCCGGACCGCTGAACTTCTGGAGCATCTTCATCATTTCCTTCATCTGCTCGTGCATCTTCAGGAGTTTGTTGATGTCCTGCACGGTGACGCCGCTGCCCGACGCGATGCGCTTGCGGCGGCGTCCGTCGATGATCTTGGGGTTGTGGCGCTCCTTGGCCGTCATCGAGCTGATCATGGCGTCGATGCGCTGGATCTGCTTCTCGTCCACCGTGAAGCCCTCGGGCAACGCGCGGCTCATGCCGGGGATGAGCTTCATCAGGTCCCCGAGGGGCCCCATCTTGCGGATCTGGCGCAGCTGCGTGAGCAGGTCCTCGAGGTCGAAGTCGCCGGGCTTCTTGACGTCCATCGCCTTGAGGTCGGCCTGCTGCGCGCGCTCGATGAGCCCCATCACGTCGCCCATGCCCAGGATGCGCCCAGCCACCCGGTCGGGATAGAACGGCTCCAGGCCCGTGAGCTTCTCGCTGGTCCCGGCGAAGTAGATGGGTTTGCCGGTCACGCTGCGGGCCGAGAGCGACGCCCCGCCGCGCGCGTCGCCGTCCATCTTGGTGATGACCAGGCCCGAGAGCTTGACGCGTGCGTCGAAGGTCTGCGCGACGTTCAGGGCTTCCTGACCGGTCATGGCGTCCACGACGAGCAGGGTCTCGGTGGGCTTCAGCTCGGTCTGGAGGTCGGCGAGCTGATCCATGAGCGCTTCGTCGATCTGGAGACGGCCGGCCGTGTCCACAATCACGAGGTCGCGGAAATCGGTCTTGAGGTGTTCGTCGAGGCGGCGCCGGGTGTCCTGAGGCGTTTCGCCGTCGGCCACCTTCAGGACCGGCACGCCCACCTGCCGGGCCAGCACTTCGAGCTGGTCGCGCGCGGCGGGGCGCTGGGTGTCGGCCGCCACCAGCAGCACGCGCCGGCCCTTAGCCTTGTAGAAGGCCGCCAGCTTGCCGGTGCTCGTGGTCTTGCCCGCCCCCTGGAGGCCGACCATGAACCAGACGTTGCCTTCGTTGGTCAGCGTGGGCTGCGCCGCCTGACCGCCCAGCGTCTCGACGAGCTCGTCATGGACGAGCTTGACAACCGTCTGGCCGGCGTTCAGCGACCCCATGACTTCCTGTCCGACCGCCTTCTCTGAGACGCGGGCGACGAAGTCCTTGGCGACTCCGAAGTTCACGTCAGCCTCAAGCAGCGCCATGCGTATCTCGCGCATGGCTGTTTTGACCTGTGGCTCGGTGAGTTTGGACTCCCGGCCCACCCGGTCCAGGATGTCCTGTAATTTGTTGCCCAGCGACTCGAACATATGCGGCGAGGCTACCACGCGCGCCGCGCGGCTTTTGTGGCCTGCCGGCGAGACGCGCCGCGCCGGCAGGCCACAGGTTTACAGGCCCGGAATCGGCACCGCGACCGGCCGGATGGGCTGGCCCTGACGCTCCGCGCTCTGAAGCAGGTTGGTCGCCGAGCGGTTGAGGTCCTGAATGCCCTTCTCGTTGAAGCGGCCGTTCTTGAGGTCGTTGCCCACGTTCGTCAGGGACTTGCCGAAGTTGGGCAGCAGCGACCCGATCCGCTGCAGGAAGGGGTCCTGGGTGTTGCGCGTCATCTTGATGGCGGCGTTGACCTGATAGGCCGCGAAGCCCAGCGCCAGTCCGGCCTTGACGATGTTGGCCCGCTGGCCCGGCGCGCCCGACTGGAACTGGTAGTTGCGGTAGGGCTTCCAGACCCAGGTATTGAAGGCGTAGTACGCCACCCCGAGGTGAAAGACGAACCGCGCCTTTTCGATCGCTGTGGCCTGCGCCTGTTGGGCAGGGCCAGCCAGCAGCAGGGCGGAGGCGAGCAGGGTGGCCGTGCGGGTGCGGGACATGGCCCAGAGTGTGAGGCGAGCGGCCCCGCACTCGGGTGAGGCGGCACTTGGCTGACCTTGGGGAACGGGTGGAGTGCGCAGGAGGCCGTGCGCCGGCCACGGCCGGACGACCCCCAGAGAGGCCGCGTTATGCTCTGGGCATGACCCACAATCCGGACGAGGCCCGCCTCTCCTTCCTGCCTCTGGCGACCGAAGACACGGCTCCCGAGGCCGTGCGCAGGCTGTGGAGCAAGGCGCAGACCAATCTGGGCTTCGTGCCCAACGTGTTCCGGGCGCAGTCGCTCAACGGCGAGCAGTTCCTGGCCTGGTGGAGCTATTTCAATCTGCTCCTCAACAAGGAGGGGTTTCTGACGGTGGCCGAGCGTGAGCTGCTCGCTGTGGTCGTCAGTTCGCTCAACCGCTGCGTGTACTGCGCGGTGAGCCACGGAGCGGCGCTGCGGGAGGCCAGCGGCGATGCCGGGCTGGCCGACCAGGTCGCGGTGAACTGGCGGCAGGCGGCGCTCTCGCCGCGCGAGCAGGCCCTGTGCGCCTACGCCGAGAAACTGACGCTGGCCCCCGCCGAGATGACCGAGGCGGACCTCGCGCCCCTGCGGGCCCAGGGCCTAAACGATGCCCAGATTCTGGAACTCGTGCAGGTGATTGGCATGTTCAACATGACCAATCGCGTGAGCAGCGCTCTGGGCTTCGTGCCGAATGCCGAGTACCATTCGCTGGGGCGCTGAGCACCGGCTGCTGGAAAAACGGCGACGCGGGCCGCTCATGGCGGGCCCGCGTGTCTCAGGGTTTCGGGACGGGGGGCTTATTCGCCGCCGCCGCTCTGGGTGTAGCCGGTCGCCTGCCAGCCGCACCCGCTGCGCACGAGGCGCACCACGCCGCTGTAGGTGCCGCTGACGGCCTGACCGTTGGCCCGGTTGGTGCCGCGCAGGGTGATGGTGCCGCTCACCGTCGCGCTGCCCCCGTTGATGTTGGCGCTGCCCAGCGAGAGGTCGTAACTGACGTTGCTGTATACGGCGCTGTAGGCGCTGGCCGCCGCCGACAGGGCGCTGCGGGCCGCGCCCTGCGCCGCGGCGCGCGCAGCCGCGGCGTCGGCCTCGGGCGAGAGGTTGCAGCTCGCGGGGGCCGGCTCGCCGTTACCCGCCGTAGCGGGGCCGGTACCGTTGCGGTCGACGTTCAGGCCGCCGGTACCGGGCGAGCTGATGTTGCTGGGACTGCTCGCGCCGCCCAGACCCGCGTTGAGGTCGATGCCGCGCACGACGTAGTTGACCCCGACCGCGAGACGGGGCGCGATCGTCGCGCCGGTGATGATGTTGCTCTGGCGCTGCACGCCGCCCTCGACGTAGGCTTCGACCGGAAACAGCGGGATGCCGTAGCGCAGGCCCACGCCGCCGAAGACCGCGCCGCCGCTGTTGGGCACGGTGTTGGCCCCGGCCATGACGTAGGCGTTGAGGGTCGGGGACTGGTAGAAGTCGACCGTCAGGCCGCCGCCGATGGCCGCGCCGCCCGACTCGCCCTGAATGTTGCTCGTGCAGTAGGCGCCCTGCACGAAGGCACCGACGCGCCCTTCCTGCAGGCCCGCGCGCGCGCCCGCCACCTGGCAGCCCAGGCTCAGGCTGCTGTTCAGGCCGAGGCGTACGTCGGCCGCGCCGGCCAGGCTGCCCGCCGTGAGGACGGAAAGCACCGAAATCTGGGTCAGTCGTTTCAACATGCCCGCAGTTCTAACATGTTCCCGTGAAGGGATCTTGCCGGGGGGCCCCGGGGCGGTCTCATTGACATAGGGTGAAGGTCATGACCGCTCCCCTTTCCCTCGGCCAGGGCAGCCTGTACGACCGCGTCGGCCCGGACGCGCTGGGCGCCCTCGTGCGGCGTTTCTACGGTCACGTCGCCCGCGACCCCCTGCTTGCCCCCATCTTTCCGGCCGACCTGAGCCTGACGGCCGAAAAACAGTTCGCCTTCCTGAGCGGGTTTCTGGGCGGGCCGGCGCTGTACCACGAGCGGTTCGGGCACCCGAGGCTGCGCGCGCGGCATCTGCCTTTTCCCATCACCACTGAGCGCGCGGCCGCGTGGCTGGCCTGTATGAACGCCGCCCTGCGCGAGTCGCCCGAGATCGCCCAGGACGACGCCCGCGAGCTGTACGCTGCCCTGGCGAGGGTGGCCGTTCATATGGTGAATACACCGGCCGAGACGGTCTAGCGGGGGCGGGCAGGGCCCTCCAAGGACGCTCTGCCCGCCCCCTTTCTGACCCGGTCCTGAGTGCCTTACTGATCGGCGGGTCAGGAAGCTGGGAAAGGACGATGTGGACAACTTTTTCTCCTTGACTAGCAGTGCCGGTGGCGCGGCGGGACTCTTTTCTTAAACTGCGTCTATGAGTCAAGCTCCCCGTACTATTGACGACCTGCGCGCCGAGGTCGATCACATTAACCGTGATCTTCTGAAACTGCTGTCCAGGCGCGGCGAAGTGGTGGCCCAGATCGGCCACGCCAAGACCCAGGAAGGCCGGCCCAACCACTACGACCCCGCCCGCGAGGACCAGCAGCTCAAGGAGCTCGAAGCCCTGAACGCCGGGCCGTTCACGGGCGCGGCCGTCAAGGCGATCTTCAAGGAGATCTTCAAGGCCAGCCTGGCGCTCGAAGAGAGCAACGACAAAAAGCAGCTTCTGGTGTCGCGCAAGGTCAAGAGCGAAGACACCGTGCTTGACATTGACGGCGTGCGCATCGGCGGCGGCGAGCCCCCGATCATCGTGGCCGGGCCGTGCAGCATCGAGTCCGAGGAACAGATGGAGCAGACCGCGCGTTTCCTGGCCGCCAAGGGCGTCAAGATCCTGCGCGGCGGGGCCTACAAGCCGCGCACCAGCCCCTACGGATTCCAGGGCATGGGTGTGGACGGCCTGATCGTGGGTGGCCGCGCCGCGCGCGACAACGGCATGCTGTTCGTGACCGAAGTCATGGATACCCGCGACGTGGAAGTCGTGGCCGAGCACGCCGACATCCTGCAGGTGGGGGCTCGCAACATGCACAACTTCGCCCTGCTGCGCGAGGTGGGCCGTGCCCGGCGCCCGGTGCTGCTCAAGCGCGGTCTCGCGGCCACCATCGAGGAGTGGCTGTACGCCGCCGAATACATCCTCTCGGAAGGCAACAACGAAGTGATCCTGTGCGAGCGCGGCATCCGCACCTACGAGAAGTGGACCCGCAACACGCTCGACCTCTCGGCCGTGGCCCTCGCCAAGCAGGAAACCCACCTGCCGGTGATCGTGGACGTGACCCACGCCGCCGGCCGCCGCGACCTTCTCATTCCGCTCGCCAAGGCCGCCATCGCGGTCGGCGCCGACGGCATCCACGTCGAGGTGCACCCCAACCCCGCCACGGCCCTGTCGGACAATGAGCAGCAGCTCGACTTCGCCGGCTACGACAAGTTCTCCGACGCCCTGAGCAGCATGCTCAAGCTGCCCGTCACCGCCTGAAGACGGGACTGGGCGCAGGGCAGCGGGCGGCCACCTTCTCCACGGGGGAGGGTGGCCGCTCTTCTGTTAGGCGTCCCGGCTTTCTGCGTCGCCGTCCAGCGGGAAGGTATGCATCTCCTGGACCTCACCGCGCTCCTCGCGCGTCAGGGTCAGCGCCTGCACGGTGAAGCGCTCCAGCGGCGGCGTGAGGGCCTGGACCGCCGCCCACAGCTCTTCTTCAGCCCAGGGCAGCACGCCCAGGGCCAGGGTCAGGTGCGGGCGGTAGCTCTCGCCGTCATGGGGGCTGCGGCCCGACGGCCCGACTTCCAGTAGGCGCCGGTGCAGGTCGCGGATGGTCTCGTCCGCCTCACATTCCAGGAAAAAGACGCCCGGCACCCGGCGCCAGCCGCGCAGCCGGACCTCGAAAGCGCCCTGCTGGGCGACTGCGGCGCGGCAGGCCCCGATGAGCGCTTCGCCGCGCAGCGGGGTCTGAAAGGGAGCGCGCAGATTCAGGTGCGGGGCGCCGAACCCGCGCACGTTCAGGAGCTCCTGTTTGCGGCGCAGCCAGGTGTCGAGCTGCGGCGGGGGCCACGCCACCACGCTGTAGAGCGGCTGGTGCGGGTCGGAGAGGATCAGGCCGGGCGGAGTCATGGCGGAGGGCGCGGCTCAGCCGACGCGGTAGCGGCAGCAGCCCTGACCGCAGGAAATACGCGTCTCGCGCGTGACGGCGGTGCCCAGCAGTTCCTCGTATAGCGTCAGTTCGGCGGCGCACAGGCCTGGAAACTGCCGCGCGACGGAGAGGTGGGGGCAGTTGCGCTCGACGAGGTACAGCGTTTCCTGACCGTCCTCGATCACCCGGTCCACCACCGCGTCGTAGCCCTGCGCGCTCAGGTGCCGCGCCAGAATCTCGGCGCGCAGGTGCAGGGGCAGCGAGTCGGGCAGTTCGGCCCCCAGCACCTCGGCCTGCTCGGCAGTGCGCGCCGCGAGCACCTGCGTCACTGCGTCCTCGCCGAACAGGGCCGCGACCTGACGCAGCACGTCCACGCACAGGCCCGAGTAGGTCTTGGGAAAGGCGCCCTCGCCGCGCTCGGTCAGAGCGTAGACGTGCTGGGGCCGTCCGCGTCCACTGGGACGCTCGGTCCGCGCCTCGACCAGTCCCTGCTCCTGAAGGTCGGTGAGGTGTCGCCGGATGGCCGGCACACTGACCTCCAGCCGCGCGGCGAGGTCCTGCGCGGTCAGGGGGCCGTCGCGTTTGACGAAATCAAGCAGGCGGTGCTTGGTGCGCTCGGTCAGGCCGCCGGGGACAGGGGGGGTGGCCGCGAGGATGGCCGTCATACGACGGTGAGTTGGTCCGGCAACGAGGCCAGATTCTGGTGCACCGCGCGCACGCTGATCTGCCCGGCCAGGGTCCGCGCCACGCCGCGCAGGGCGACGGCGGCGGCCGAGTCGGGGTGCGCCAGGACAGCCGGGCGGCCCTGATCGGCGTCCTCGCGCACGCCGGTCTCCAGGGGCACCTCGCCCAGCAGCGGGTAGTCGCCGAGCTTGCGGCTGCCGCCCCGCCCGAAGATGTCGTAGGTGTGGCCGGTATCGGGCGCCACGAAGTAGCTCATGTTCTCGACCACGCCCAGCACCGGCACGCTGGCCTTGCGGAACATGTCGATGGCGCGCGCCGCGTCGATGAGGGCCACGTCCTGGGGGGTGGTCACGATGACGGCGCCCGTGACCTGCACGTTCTGGGTCAGCGAGAGCTGCACGTCCCCGGTGCCCGGCGGCAGGTCCACGACGAGGTAGTCGAGCTGGCCCCACGCCGCGTCCTTGAGAAACTGCTGAATGGCCGAGTGCAGCATCGGCCCGCGCCACACGAGCGCCTGCCCGGCGGGCGAGAGATTCGCCATGCTCAGGAACCGGAAGCCGTGGGCTTCGAGGGGCAGCATCTTGCGCTCGGCGTTTGCAGTGATCTTGGCGGCGCTCTGGCCAACCATGTGCGCCACGCTGGGGCCGTACACGTCGGCGTCGAGCAGCCCGACCTGCGCGCCGTCGGCCGCGAGACTGGCCGCCAGGTTCACGGCCACGCTGCTCTTGCCCACGCCGCCCTTGCCGCTGCCGACCAGGATGACGTGCTTGACCCCCGGCAGGGCGGGCTGCGCGGCCGGGCGCACAGTCGCCCCGAACTCGACCGACACGGCATCCACGCCCGGCACATTCAGCACGGCCTCGCGCACCTCGCGCTCGATCTGGCCCTTGAGGGGACAGGCGGGGGTGGTCAGGTTGACCTTGATCCTGGCGTGTCCACCTTCGACCTCGGCGCGTTCGATCATGCCCAGCGACACGAGGTCACGGTGCAGTTCCGGGTCGTTCACGGTACTCAGGGCGCTCATCACGGCGTCACGCATATGTCGCCATCTTGAGGGCTGGGGGCCGGGGGGGCAAGGCGCAGGGTCACATACCCCCTGCCCAGCCCTCGGCGCGCCGGGGCGCCCGCGTTCCTATAATGGGCCGAGATGAAGTCCATCGGTCCCTACGTGCTGGCGCGCTCTTCCTCCGGGGACGGGGCCGCCGCACAGCCCCCCAGCGGCGCGGCGTGGCCCCTGTGGGCCACCGACCGCCTCACCGGTATTCCGGTGGTGCTCCAGCCGCTCACGGCCGCGCTGGACACCCTGCCCACGCTGCCCGGCCACCCCGCGCTGCTGCCGCCCAGCGACCTGCTCTCGCTGCCCGGAGAGGGCGAGTTCGTGGTCACCGAGCTGCCCCTTCAGGCCGTGCCCGCCACCGACGCCCGGCTGGCGGCGCGCGGGGCCCTGCAGGCGCTCGACGCGCTGCACCGGCAGGGACTGGTACACGGGCAGGTGAGCGCCGCGCATCTGTGGAGCGTGGACGGCCAGGTCCGGCTCTCGGGTGCGGGCCTACCGACGGCGGCGTCGCCGGCCGACGACCTGCGGGACCTCGCCGTGGCCCTCGGCGCCCTGGGCGGCCTGCCCGCCGGTCTGGAGACCTTGCGCTCGGCCCCCGAAACCCTGAGCGCGAGCGACGCGCTGCGGCGACTCTCGTGGGGGGGCTCCGGCTCCCAGGCGGCTCAGCCCCGGGACGTGTCCGCCCCGCCGCGTACCCGGTCTGTCCCGCCTGCCCCGGCCGAGGCCTCACCCATTCCTACGGCGGTCGCTCCGCTGGCCGTGATTCCGCCCCTGGCTTCCCCGGCGCCGCTCACCGCGCAGGTGTTCGATCTGGGACCGGCCGCGGCGGACCCGGTGGCCCAGCCGGCCCTTCCTGAGGAGCCGTCAGGGGGTTCTCAGCCTCTAGCCTCCGAGGCTTCTGTCGCTGCCGGACCGGCCACCGATGAACCCGGCGAGGTCGTGTTGATCGCCACGGCCGCGCCTGCGCCCGCACCGGCCGGCGGAGCCGCTGCGCCGCTTGCCCCGTCCAGACCCAAACGTGGGGCCGGCGCGCAGGCACGCCAACGCCTGCGGGCCGACGCGGCGCGGACCGAGCAGCGGACAGCCGCTCCGGCGGTCGGGCCCACGGCGGAAGTCTCTCTGCCTCCGCCCGTTCCCCAGGCCGACCCTGCTCCCTCCGGAGCCCTGACGGCAGCCGTCCCGGTGGCCCCGGCTTCCCCGGAACTGAGCGACCCGGCGGTCACGCCCCAGGAACGTCGCCGCCGGATGCGGGCCGCCGCCGAGGCCGAAGCGCAGGCCAAAGCCGCCGCCCCACCCCTGACGCCCCCCACGCGACCCCCGTCGCTGGGTCCGGAAGAGGAACGGAAGGAGACCGCGCCCCGCCGGGAGCTGCGGCCCATGCGGCTGCGCTGGAACGAGGCTACCGGAGCGGCGGCGGGCGGGGGCTGGCAGCGCGGTACCCGGGACGCGGCGCCCGCGCCGGGCCAGCGGCGCCCGGCAGGCGACCTGGAGCGCTGGCGCTGGCCGGTGCTTGTCGCTGCGCTGCTCGTCCTGGTGCTCGGGGGGCTCTGGGCCTGGGGGCAGGGACGGGCGCAACCGCAGGGAGTGACCGCCGCGGCGTGCTGCTCGGTGCAGTTCGAGCTGAGCGGCGCGGCGCCGGCGTCGGGGGTGAGGCTCACGCTCGCGCAGGCTCCAGCGGGCGCGGACTTGTCCCCCGGCGCGGTTCTGGGAACGGTGCCCGGCACCGTGCGCCTGCCTTCGGCGGGCACCTACCGCGTGCGGGTCGCCGCCGACGGCTTCACCCCCGAAACCGTGAGTGTGACGGTGCCGGCAGCGGCGCCCGTGCGGATCGAACTCGGCCGCTGAGGCGGCGTGCGGCGGGGGCGTCCAGCCCGCCCGCCCCCCGGCGCGCCCGGCCGTGAGACAATCGGGGCCGTGAGTGTCGTCATTCTCGACTTCGGCAGCCAGTTCACGCGCCTGATCGCCCGGCGTTTCCGTGAGCTCGGCGCATACAGCGTCATTCTTCCCGGCACCGCGAGCCTGGAACGCATCCAGCAGGAGAACCCCCAGGGCGTCGTGCTGTCGGGCGGCCCCAGCAGCGTCTACGACGCGAATGCGCCCCGTCCGGCCCCCGGCGTGCTGGACCTCGACGTGCCGGTCCTGGGCGTGTGCTACGGCATGCAGTTCCTCGCGCATGAGGCGGGCGGCGACGTCAAGCGCGCGGGCAAACGCGAGTACGGCAAGGCTGACCTGACGCGCTATGGCGGGCAGCTCTTCGCCGGCATCCAGGGCGAGTTCGTCGCCTGGATGAGCCACAGCGACTCGGTGACCCGTCTGCCCGAGGGCTACGAGGTCGTGGCCGAGACCGAGGACACGCCCGTAACCGCCATCGAGAACCCGGTCACGCGGCGCTACGGCGTGCAGTTCCACCCCGAGGTCGTGCACACGCCCAAGGGCGGGCAGCTCCTCGCCAACTTCCTGGAGATCTGCGGCGTGGCGCGCGACTGGAACGCCGAGCACATCATCGAGGAACTCGTGGACGGCGTGCGGGCTCAGGTCGGGGATGGCCGCGTCCTGCTCGCCATCTCGGGCGGGGTGGACAGCTCCACGCTGGGGCTGCTGCTGGCGCGCGCGGTCGGCGAAAAGCTGACGGCAGTGTTCATCGACCACGGCCTGCTGCGGCTGGGCGAGCGCGAACAGGTCGAGGCGGCCCTGAAGCCCCTGGGCGTGAACCTCGTGACCGTGGACGCCCGCGCCGAATTCATGGGGGCGCTGGACGGCGTCTCGGACCCCGAGCAGAAGCGCAAGATCATCGGGCGCGAGTTCATCCGGGCCTTCGAGCGCGAGGCCCGCGAGTACGGTCCCTTCGACTTCCTGGCGCAGGGCACGCTGTACCCCGACGTGATCGAGTCGGCGGGCGGCGAGGGCGCGGCGAACATCAAGAGCCACCACAACGTCGGCGGCCTGCCCGACGACCTCGCCTTCAAACTCGTGGAGCCCTTCCGCACCCTGTTCAAGGACGAGGTCCGCGAGATCGCCCGCCTGCTGGGGCTGCCCGAGGCCGTGCGCACGCGCCATCCCTTCCCCGGCCCCGGCCTCGCCATCCGCTGCCTGGGGGCCATCAGCGAGGAGAAGCTCGACATCCTCAAACGGGTGGACGACATCTTCATCTCGGGGCTGCGCGAGTTCGGGCTGTACGACGGCTGCTCGCAGGCGTTGGCGATCCTCACGCCCATCCAGTCAGTCGGCGTGATGGGCGACGAGCGCACCTACGCCTACACCGCCGCCCTGCGGGCCGTGACCACTGACGACTTCATGACCGCCGAGTGGGCGAGACTGCCCTACGACTTTCTGGCGACCATGAGCAACCGCATCGTGAATCAGGTCCACGAGATCAACCGCGTGGTCTACGACATCACGGGTAAGCCGCCGGCCACCATCGAGTGGGAATGAGCCCTTGGCAGGCCTGAGTCCGGTCGCCCCCGGTGTGCAGGTCATCCCCCTGTACGCCAACGTGTACCTGCTGAGCAGCCCGCAGGGCCGCGTTCTGGTGGACTCGGGCACGCTGACCCACGCCCCGGCTTTCGCGCGGTTGCTGCGCGAGTTCCGGCCGGACGCGGCGCTGCTCACTCACAGTCACCTCGACCATGCCGGTAACGCCTGGCTGGCGGCCCGTGCCGGCGTGCCTCTGCTGACGCACCCGCTGGAACACGCCCGCCTGACCGGCCAGCGCCACGAGTTGCCCTACCCCGCCGGGCAGCCCGGTCTGGGGGCACTGGCCTCGCGCCTGCACCCCTGGCCGCGCGCCGAACAGGTGCAGGCCATAGGCCCCGGCGACACCCTGCGTGGCTGGGAGGTCGTGCACCTGCCCGGCCATACCGACGGCCAGATCGGGCTGCGGCGCGGCGGGGTGCTCGTCGCCGCCGACGCGGTGCTCGCCTCGGGAGACGGCGCGCATCTGCCGCGCGAGGCCTACAACTGGGACCACGCGCGGGCGCTGCTGACCCTGCGGGAGATGGCTGACCTCGACCTGGAGGTCATCCTGCCGGGCCACGGCGGTCCCCTGACCCCGGCGCAGGTGCGGGCGCGGGCCACCCGGGACGACTGACCTCGGCGGAGCACACCCCCAGTCACTTGCGCGGCCCGTGCAGGGCTGGGGGCTCTCCGGGCCGGTGTTCGTTCAGATCAGGTCGAGGTAGCGGTCGAGCTCCCACTGGTGCACGGTCGCGCTGTACTGCCGCCACTCGGCGCGTTTGGCCGCCACGAAATGGTCCATGACGTGTTCCCCGAGCGCCTGGGCGATCACCTCGTCCTTTTCCAGCTCGTCCACCGCCTCGCGCAGGTCGGCGGGCAGTTCCTTGACGCGGTGGTGGCGCTTTTCGCGCACCGTCATCTTGAAGATGTTGCGCTGGATGGCGGGGGGCGGCTCCATCTTGTGCTCGATGCCGTCCAGGCCGGCGGCGAGCATGGCGGCCAGGGCGAGGTAGGGGTTGCAGCTCGGGTCGGGCATCCGGACCTCGGCGCGGGTCGAGTTGCCGCGCTTGGCCGGAATGCGGATCAAGGCCGAGCGGTTACTCGTACTCCAGGCGATGTTCACCGGGGCTTCGAACCCCGGGACGAGGCGCTTGTAGCTGTTCACCAGCGGGTTGGTGATGGCCGCGATGGCCCCGGCGTGGTCCAGCAGGCCGGCGATGAAGTGCAGCGCTATCTGCGAGAGGCCATACTCGTGCTCCGGGTCGGCGAACGCGTTCTGGCCGTCTCTGAATAGGCTCAGGTGGCAGTGCATTCCGCTGCCGTTTACGTTCTCCAGCGGTTTGGGCAGGAAGCTCGCCAGCAGGCCGTACTCCAGCGCCACGCGCTTGACCACGAACTTGAAGGTGGCGATGCGGTCGGCCGTTTCCAGAGCGGGCGCGTACCGGAAGTCGATCTCGTGCTGGCCGGGCGCGACCTCGTGGTGCGCGGCCTCGATGTCGAATCCCATCTGGAGGAGCTTGTTCACGATCTCGCGGCGGATGCGCTCGCCTTTGTCGATGGGCGCGAGGTCGAAATAGCCGGCCTTGTCGTGCGTGACTGTGCTGCCCAGGCCGCCGGGCGTGCGCTCGAACAGGAAGAACTCGGGTTCGGTGCCCACGAACATCTCGAAGCCCAGCTGCCGGGCGCGCGCGATCTGTCCCTGGAGCACCCGCCGGGGGTCACCGCCGAAGGGTGTGCCGTCGGGCAGCGTCACGTCGCAGATGAGCCGTGCCACGCGCCCGCGCTCGCCTTCCTCGCGCGAGAACTGCGGGTAGATCAGGAACGTGGAGAGGTCCGGGCGCAGCAGCATGTCGGATTCTTCGACGCGCGTGAAGCCTTCGACCGCGCTGCCGTCGAAGGTCACGTCGCCGTTCAGGGCCTTCTCGAACTGCGACCCCGGCACCTCCACGTTCTTGGTCGTGCCCAGGATGTCCGTGAACTGGAGCCTGAGAAATTTGACCTCGCCCTGCTGCAACTCGTCGAGGATGCTCTGTTTGCTCGGCACGGATTTGCCGGGGGTGGGCGTTTTTTTCGCCGTCTGGTTCTTGGCCGACTGGTTCTTGGAATCTGGGGACGTCATACCTGCTCTCAACCTCCGGGAATGGCCCCATCATGCCCGAGACGGGCGCGGACCGGCGCAGATACCCTCCCGCTGCCTCGCCGCGGTGGGCCGCCGCGCCGCCGGGTACGGTGCAGGATGTCAGCCCACATCTGGACACCTGTCTACACACCATGAAACAAAGTGCAGTTTCGGTGCGGCCGGGGGGACTCTGGCCCGAACTTCTGGACAACTTGTTCAGGGAATGCGTTGCCCCCCTTTAGTTTTTTCATATACTCCCCCCGAAGTCGGTGGGGCCGCTCAGGCGCCGCACACCGGGGGCCGGGAATCGGGGATGCGAACGCCACCCCGGCCATCTCCGGGAGCACAGGCCCGCCGACCAGAGGGAGCGACATGAATCCAGACTTCGATGTGAGATCCGCCGCGCGCAACTGGGACGTGGACAAGACCACGACGGCCACCCCTGGCGAGCTCGTGAGGGACCTGTTTGCCAGCGACGTGCTGACCCTAGACCAGCTCAAGACCCGGCTGTCCAAGCCGGCCTACAAGAGCCTGCAGGCCACCGTGGAGCGCGGCGAGCAGCTTGACGCCAGCATCGCCGACACCGTGGCGCTGGCCATGAAGACCTGGGCCATGGAGCAGGGCGCGACCCACTACACCCACTGGTTCCAGCCGCTGACCGGCTCGACCGCCGAGAAGCACGACTCGTTCCTGAATCCGGCCGGCGACGGCGTGGCGATCATGTCGTTTTCGGGCAAGGAACTCATTCAGGCCGAGCCCGACGCCAGCTCGTTCCCCTCGGGCGGCCTGCGCGCGACCTTCGAGGCGCGCGGCTACACCGCCTGGGACCCCAGTAGCCCCGCGTTCATCATCCGGCACACCAACGGCGCGACGCTGTGTATCCCGAGCGTCTTCGCCTCGTGGACCGGGGAGGCGCTTGACCTCAAGACCCCGCTGCTGCGCAGCGTCGAGGCCCTGAACAAGACCGTGACCCCCGCCCTGAAGCTCTTCGGCGCGTCCGAGGGCACCCGTGTGGGCAGCAGCCTGGGCGCCGAGCAGGAATACTTCCTGATCGATGAGGAGTATTTCTACCGCCGCACCGATCTCGTGATGAGCGGGCGCACCCTGTTCGGCGCGCAGCCCCCGCGCGGCCAAGAACTTGAGGACCACTACTTCGGGGCCATTCCCGACCGCGTCCTGAGCTTCATGACCGACGCCGAGATGCAGCTCTACGCGCTGGGCATTCCGGTCAAGACCCGCCACAACGAGGTTGCGCCCGGCCAGTTCGAGATCGCCCCGATCTTCGAGGACAGCAACATCGCTGCCGACCACCAGCAGCTCATCATGCAGGTGCTGCGCACGACGGCCCGCAAGTACGGCCTCGTCGCACTGCTGCACGAAAAACCTTTTGCCGGCATCAACGGCTCGGGCAAGCACTGCAACTGGAGCATGAGCACCAACAAGGGCGAGAACCTGCTCGACCCCGGCGACACGCCGCACGAGAACATGCAGTTCCTGTTCTTCTGCTCGGCCGTCATCAAGGCCGTGGACGAGCACCAGGACCTGCTGCGCGCCTGCGTGGCGAGCGCCAGCAACGACCACCGCCTCGGGGCCAACGAGGCGCCGCCCGCGATCATCTCGATCTTCCTGGGCAGCGAACTGACCGACATCTTCGACCGCCTCGTCAGCGGCCAAGGCGGCGCGGGCAAGTCGGTGGGCCTGATGGGCCTGGGCAGCAGCGTCCTGCCCGAGATTCCGGTGCACGCCGGCGACCGCAACCGCACCAGCCCCTTTGCCTTCACCGGCAACAAGTTCGAGTTCCGCGCGGTGGGCAGCTCGCAGAGCATCTCCTTCCCGATCACGGTCCTGAACACCATCGTGGCCGACGCTGTCGTGGCCCTGACGGCCGAGCTGGAAGCGGCGCTCGAGGGTTCGGATCTCGACACGGCCGTGGCCAAAGTGGTGCGCGAGACCTACAAGAAGCACGAGCGCATCATCTTCAACGGCGACGGCTACTCGTCGGCGTGGCACGAGGAAGCCGAGCAGGAGCGCGGCCTGCTCAACCTGCGCACCACCCTGGACGCCATCGAGCACCTGAACAGCGCGAAGAACGCCGAACTGTTCAGCAAGTTCGGCATCCTGAACGGCCGTGAGCTCGACGCCCGCCAGGAAATCATGTACGACATCTACTTCAAGACCGTGAACATCGAGGGCGAGACCACCGAGTACGTCGCGCAGACCCAGATTCTGCCCGCCGCGCTGTCCTATCTCTCGGAACTCGGCCGGGCCGGGGGCGGGCGCGCGGCCCAGGGCGTGAGCCAGGAAGTGGGCGGGGTCGCCGACGAGCTGTACGACGCCCTCCAGAAGCTGCGCGAGCAGAACGCGGCGCTGGGCGGCGACGAGGTTCACGAGAAGGCCCACCACATGCGTGACGCCGTGCTGCCCGCGATGGCTGACGTGCGCAACGCCTCCGACCGCCTGGAACGTCTGGTTGCCGGCAAGTTCTGGCCCATGCCGATCTACCGCCAGATGCTGTTCGTGAAGTAGGGACGGTACTCCGGAACGGGGCGCGGCTGCGGCGGCGCTCCGTTTCTGGTGCGACGGGGTGGGCGGGGGCGAGGCAGCGCTGCGGCTCCTGCGGCCCACCTCCGCGCCCAAGTCTTACGTCCTTCTCAAAGCGCCCTGGGGCTGGCCGGCGTACACTGGGGGGCGTGCTGAACATCCTGCGCCGACTCGCCGTGACCCCCGCCGAACTGGACGAGGCGCTCGCGGCCCTGGGCCTCGACGGCTCGCAGTCGGTGATGGTCCACGCCAGCCTGCGGTCCTTCGGGTCGCTGGAGGGCGGAGCCAGAACGGTGGTGGACACCCTGCTGGGCCGCACCAACACGCTGGTGGCCCCGGCCTTCACCTACAACACGCTGCTCAGCCGCCCGGCCGCCTCTACCAACGTCCGGTTCAGCCGCGACTCGCGGGTGAGCCGCGACATCGGGCGGGTGCCGCAGGAGATGGTCGAGCGCCCGGAGGCCGTGCGGTCCTTTCACCCGGCCCTGAGCTTCATCGCGCTGGGCGAGCACGCGCGGCAGGTCACCGAGGTGCAGACCCTCGCCAGCCCGTACCAGCCGGTGGGGACGCTGTACGACCTGGACGGCTACGCTCTGCTGATGGGCGTGGATTTCGGCAGCAACACGACCGTGCACTACGGCGAGTATCTGGCCGGAATGCCGCTGCTCACGCGCTACGTGCCGCAGGACGGGGCGGTGGTTCCCACGGCGTTCCCCAACTGCTCGGCCGACTTTGACCGCCTGGAACCGTATGTGCAGGGCGCGCAGGTGTCGCTGAGCGGATCGCTACTGCGGCTCTACCGCGTGCGCGACCTCGTGGACGAGACGGTGAAGCTGCTCAACCGGGACCCCGAGGCCTTGCTGTGCACCTACCGCAGTTGCCGCTGCCAGCAGGTGCGTGAGACGGTGCGCGCGGGGGGGCTCTCGCCCCGGCCTCACCCGGCGGCCCACCCCTGAGCCGACCGCCGCCGGGCTCTAGAGCTGGACCCGTTGCTCGCTGCTGTGACCGGGCCGCACCCGCAGTTCGGGCCGGACATGGTGCGCGGCGTGGTTCGCGGCCATCGCCGCCTGGGCATAAGCCAGCGAGATGAGCTTGAAGTCGCCGCCCGACTTCGCGAGGTCGCCGGCCACATATACCCCCGGCAGGGCGGTCTGCCCGCCGAGGCCGTCGGGAACGTACTCGCCCTGCCAGTCCAGCGGCCAGCTCTGGAGAGGGGAGAGGTCGGGCAGGTAGCCCCCCAGGATCAGGACCGTGTCGGCCGGGACGCGCACCGGCTCGCCGTCCACCGTGAGATGTGCGCCGCCGGGCACGAGGTTGACGAGGACTGCTGGGGCCAGCACGCTCAGCCGGCCCCCGGCCCGGGCCTCTTCGAGCGCGTCAAGTTCTCCCGGGCTGCCCCGGAAGCCCAGTCGGCGGTGGGTGAGGGTCACGGCGGCCCCGGCCGCGGCGAGTTCCAGTGCGGCGCGGGTGGCCTGCGGCACGCCGCCCACGACGAGCACGCGGCGGCCGGCCAGTTCGGCGGGTTCGGGCACGTCGCTGCGCACGTCGGGGTGCGAGGCGGCGCCTGGCACCCGCGCCTCGCGCGGCAATAGGGCACCCATGCCCGCCGTCAGAATCACGGCGCCCGCCGTGAAGTCGCCCCGGTTGGTCCGCACGGTCCAGCCGCCGTCTGGCCGCGCCTCCAGGCCGTGCGCCACGGTCCGCAGTTCGGATGTTACGTCCAAGCCGTCCAGTTGCCGCACCTGCCCGGCGATGATATCGGCGGCGCGGGCTTCGGGCAGGCCCGGCACGTCGTAGACCCGCTTGTCGGGGTACAGCGCCGTGAGCTGCCCGCCCAGCTCGCCGCGCGCTTCGAGCAGCCGCACGCTCAGGCCGCGCCACGCCGCGTAGAAAGCCGCGTACAGCCCCGCCGGGCCGCCGCCCACCACCAGAATCTCGCTGTGTTCCGTGCCTGTCCCGCTCGTCATGCGGCGAGTATGACGCAGGCCGGAGGCGCACAAAGGGTCGGCGTACAGGGTCCGGGGCACCAACGAAAAACTCCCCACCGGACCGGGGGAGCCTTCCGAACGTCGCGCGCCTCAGCGGCGGCGGTGCGAGAGCATCTCGGCGAGGTCCACGACCTTGTGGCGCGGGCGGCCCTGGGCCTGGCCCTCGCTCAGCTCGTGGGCGTCAAGCGCCTGCCAGTCGCCGAAGGTGTACACGTCCACGCCCTTGCCGGCCAGCAGGGCGTCCACCGCTTCCCGGCTGGGCTGTGCAGGTGTGGGCAGTGCGCCGGCCTGCGCGTCGGCCAGCAGGAGGGCGACGGTGTCGGTGGCGTCCTTGCGGTTGGTGCCGACCACGCCGCTGGGGCCGCGCTTGATCCAGCCGGCGGTGTACTCGCCGGGGCGGCCCTCGACGCGGCCCTCCGTGTTCGGAATCACGCCCCGGCGCTCGTCGAAGGGGACGCCCTCCAGAGGCACGCCCCGGTAGCCCACCGAGCGCAGCACCATCTGCACGGGCAGCGTCTCGTACTCGCCGGTGCCCACGGCGTTGCCCCGCTCGTCCAGGCGGTTGCGCTCGATCTTCAGGCCGGCCACGTTGCCCTGGCCGTCGTCCAGAATCTCGACCGGAGACACCAGAAAGCGCAGGTGGATACGGCGGTCCTTGCCCTCGGGCGTGCGCACCGCGAACTCGCGCAGCACCTCCACGTTCTTGCGCTTGACGTTGTCGGTGATGGCGGCTTCCTCGGCCTCGCCGAGCTGCACGTCGGCCGGCATCACGACCGGGTCGGCGTCGCTCAGTTCTCCGAACTCGCGCAGTTCCTTGGTCGTGAAGTTGGCCTGCGCGGGACCACGGCGGCCCAGCACGTACACGTCCTTGACCTGACTGCGTTCCAGCGCCTTCAGGGCGTGCTCGGCGATGTCGGACCCTCGCAGTTCGGCCACGGTCTTGACGAGGATGCGGCTCACGTCCAGCGCCACGTTGCCCACGCCGACGACGGCCACGCCGCCCGCGTGCAGCAGCATCTCGCGCGCCGCCGCGTCGGGGTGGCCGTTGTACCAAGCGACGAATTCGGTGGCGCTCATGCTGCCCGCGAGGTCCTCGCCCGGAATGCCCAGGCGGCGGTCGCTGCTGGCCCCGACCGTGTAGATCACGGCGTCGTAGTGGGCCAGGGCCTCGGCGTGCGTCAGGTCGCGCCCGAATTCCACGTTGCCCAGAAAGCGCACGCGCGGGTCCGAGAGGGTCTTCTCGAAGCCCCGGGTCACGCTCTTGATGGTGAGGTGGTCGGGCGCCACGCCGTAGCGCACCAGCCCGTAGGGGGTGGGCAGCCGGTCGAACACGTCCACTTCGGCCGGAAAGCTCGTCTGCTTGAGCAGCGCCTCGGCGGCGAACACGCCGCTGGGACCGCTGCCGATCACAGCCACACGCAGGGGCCGTTCGGGAGAATAAACCTGAGTCACGCAGTCGAGTTTAGGGACTGCCCCCTGGCTTGTCACCCCCAAACGGCGGTGGCGGCGTCAGAGGTCTACATCGGGAGGCGTGCTGCCTGTACCGCGTGGTCTATAGAGCAGGCCACAGCGCCGGCAGGCCACAACTCGCGCGCCACACGCCAAAAAAACGCCATCCGGTTTTCCGGATGACGGTGAGTGCCTGTGCTGCGCTTACGCGGCGGCGATGTCGGCGAGGGCCTTCTGGTTCTTGAGCGTGATCTTGCCGTAGCCGGCGCTGATGACGCCCTCGCGGCTGAGCTCGCCCACGACCTTGGTCACGGTCTCGCGCACGCTGCCCACGGCGGCGGCCAGTTCGTCGTGCGTGGCGTAGATCATGGTCTCGCCGCTGTCGAGCTGGGTGGCCAGCGCGGTATCGCGCAATTCGAGCAGTTCGCCGGCGATGCGGGCGCGCAGGCGCTTGCCCACTAGGCGGTAGATGCTCTCGTAGGCGCGCTCCAGCGTGCGGACGAGATGGGTGGTCACGACGAGGTTGTCCTCGGCGCTCATCAGGGCGGGGTTGATGACGTCGATGGCGCTGTCGGTCACAGCCTCGGCAAAGTAGGCGCGGTTCACGCCGGCCAGGGCTTCTTCGCCGAAGTATTCGCCGGGCTTGACGTAGCGCAGGGTCAGGCCGTTACCGTCATCGTCCATCGTGTGCACGCGCACCAGACCGCTCGACACGCGGTAGAGCATGTCGCTCTTACCGGGGTAGAGGATCACCGCGCCGGGACGGTAGGTCACGGTATCGACAAAGGTGCGGTTGGTCTGCATTTGGCTGGTCTGTGTCATTTGCGTCGCCTCCTGGGCGTTGGTGTCGTATTGGGGAGGGCCCCTTCGGTCCTTCCTAACGTTGAACACAGTGTAACCGAAATCGGCCTTTTTGTAAACAGTTTTGTTTCTTTAACCGGTGTTTAGCCCACTAACTGACCTTCGAATAGGGAGATGAAAAAGGGTGTGTGACACGCTTAATTGAGAATCCTTCCTATTGAGCCAAGTCTCACTGTCTACTCAGGCAAGACGGAGGTCACGAACAGGAGGCAAAAAAAGCGCCCACCCGACTGGGGGGCGCCTCCTGCCGGGACAGGACTTAGAGTTCGTCTTCGCGGCGGATGGGGAAGGCGCTGATGACGCAGTCCTTGTCGCCGATGTTGATGACCTTCACGCCCTGGGCGTTGCGGCCGGTCACGCGCACTTCCTCGACGCGGGTGCGGATCACGGTGCCCTTCTCGGTCAGGACCATGAGTTCCTCGTCGCCTGCGACGCGCGCCAGCGTGACCAGTTTGCCGGTCTTGTCGGTCACGTCGAGCGTGATGACGCCCATGCCGCCACGCCCCTTGGCCGGGTAGTCGCTGATGGGCGTGCGCTTGCCCAGGCCGTACTCGCTGACGGCCAACAGCTCGACGCCCTCGTCGGTGGCCGGGATCAGGGCCATGCTGACCACCGCGTCGTCCTCACCGTCGCGCAGGCGGATGCCGATGACGCCCTGGGTGGCGCGGCCCGTGGCGCGCACCTCCTCGGCCTCGAAACGCATCGCCTTGCCGTTCTGGGTGGCGAGGACCACGTGGTCGCTGTCCTGCACGATTCCCACACCGATCAGCTCGTCGCCCGCCTGCAGGTTGATGGCGATCAGGCCCGCCGACGTGATGTTCGAGTAGTCGGTGATGAGGGTCTTTTTGACGACGCCGTTCTTGGTGGCGAAGATGAAGCAGCCCGCCGCGTCGAAGCCGCCGACACTCAGGACCGAGGCGATGTTCTCCTCTTCACGCAGGCTGGGCAGCAGGTTACGGATGTGCGTGCCCTTGGCGTCGCGGCCCGCTTCCGGCAGGTCGTAGATCTTCTCGTGGAACACGCGGCCCTGGTCCGTGAAGAACAGCAGGTAGTCGTGGGTGGACCCCACGAAGACGCGGGTGTTCACGTCCTCCTCGCGCAGCTTGCCGCCCGAGGCGCCGCGTCCGCCCCGGCCCTGGGCACGGTAGGCCCCCAGATTGGTGCGCTTGAGGTAGCCGGCCTTGGTCATGGTGATGACCATGTCCTCGACGGCGATGAGGTCTTCCTTGCCGATGTCCTCTTCGAGGGCCGTGATCACCGAGCGCCGCTCGTCGCCGTAGCGGTCGCGGATATCGCGGATTTCCTTCTTGATCTCGCGCCACAGCAGCTTCTCGTCGCCCAGGATGGACTTCAGGCGCGTGATGACGTTCTGGAGTTCGGTGTACTCGCTCTGAAGCTTCTCGCGTTCCAAGCCCACGAGGCGCTGGAGGCGCATGTCCAAGATCGCCTGGGCCTGCACGTCGCTCAGGCCGAAGCGGGCCATCAGGCCGTCGCGGGCCTCGGCGCCGGTGTTGCTCGCGCGGATCAGGCTGATCACTTCGTCGATGGAGCCGAGCGCCTTGATCAGGCCTTCGAGGATATGGGCGCGCTCCTCGGCCTTGCGCAGTTCGTACACGGTGCGCCGCGTCACCACGTCCTGACGGTGGGTCAGGAAGTACTGCATGGTGTCGATCAGGGGCAGCACGCGCGGCTCGCCGTTCACGATGCTCAGATTGATGACCGTGTAGGTCGACTGCAGCTGCGTGTACTTGTAGAGCTGGTTCAGGACCAGGGTCGGAATCGCCCCGCGCTTGAGCTCGATGACGATGCGCACCGGCTCCTTGCGGTCGGACTCGTCACGCAGCGCGCTGATATCGGGGATTTTGCCCGCCTTGTACATTGCGCTGATGGTCTGGAGCAGGTTGGTCTTGTTGAGCTGGTACGGGATTTCGCTCACGATGATCTGCGAGCGGCCGTTCTTCTCGTCGATACGGGCCTTGCCGCGCACCTTCAGGCCGGAGTGCCCGGTCGCGAAGGCCTCACGGATGCCCACCGAGCTGATGCGCCCGCCGGTCGGGAAGTCCGGCCCCTTGACGTGCACCATCATCTCGTCGAGCGTGATGTTGGGCTTGTCGATCAGGGCCAGCAGACCGTTGCAGATCTCGGTGAGGTTGTGCGGCGGGATGTTCGTCGCCATGCCCACCGCGATGCCCGAGGCGCCGTTGATGAGCAGGTTGGGCACCGCCGAGGGCAGGACGGTCGGCTCGTGGGTCGTCTCGTCGTAGTTGGGCTTGAGGTCCACCGTCTCTTTTTCGAGGTCGGCGAGCAGTTCCTCGGCCAGCTTGGTCATGCGGGCTTCGGTGTACCGCATGGCGGCCGCCATATCGCCGTCCATCGAGCCGAAGTTGCCCTGCGGGTCCACCATGGTGTAGCGCATGTTCCACCACTGCCCGAGCCGCACCATCGCGTCGTAGATGGACGTGTCGCCGTGCGGGTGGTACCTCTTCATGACCTCGCCGACCACCGAGGCCGACTTGGCGTGCTTCTGGTTGCTGCTCAGGCCTTCTTGCAGCATGGCGTACATGATCCGGCGCTGCACCGGCTTGAGACCGTCGCGCACGTCGGGCAGCGCGCGGTCCACGATCACGTTCATGGCGTAGTTGATGAAGTTGGTCTTGACTTCACTGGTGATGTCAACAGGCTGAATTCCGGTCATCAGGCTCCAATACGGCCGGCCGCCGACCCAGGAGGGTGCGGCCGTGCGGAAAGCGGGGGAGGGGCGCGCCCGGCACCACTGCCGGGAATGGAAAGATTCTAGCATATTACGCTATATGCGTAACACAGTTCCCTTCCTCAACGGCTCCTATTTTAGCGCAGAATGCCCGTAAAAACAGTGTCGGAGTCGGCAGCGGGCCCTGCGGTCACGGATAAAGGTGCCGGGCAGTGAGAAGCGTGTGACGGCGGCGGCGCTATGCTGCGCGGCGATGCTTGCTGAACTGACACAGTTGGTGACGGACGTGAACGGAGCCTGGGCTGCGGCCATCGGCGGGCTCGACGGCCTGCTGGTGGAAGGATATGCACACGCCGACACGGACCTGAATCTGCTGGTCGCCGAACATGCCGGTATCCTCCGCTCGGCGAGCGCTGCCTACACCCAGACTCTGGGCGGCGGCACGACGCGCGAACTGTACCTGCGCGGCGAGACCCTCAGCGTCTTTTTGCAGCCCATCGGCAGCGACTTTTTCCTGCTGCTCGCCCTGGACGGCCGCAGCAATCTCGGGCAGGCCCGGCTCTACGGCCGGGACGCGGCCCGCCGCCTCGAAGCCCAACTCTGATTCCCTGCGTGAGCGACCATGAAACTTGACGTCCTGCATACTCTTCCCGGTCTCGTCGCCGCCGCCCTGGTGGGCCGCGACGGCCTGGCCCTCGAAACGGTCGGTGAGGGCGGAGAGGCCCTCGCGGCCGAACTCGCCGCGCTGCGTGACAGTGCCGAGCGCGTCGGCCGCCGCCTGGGCGGGGGCGCGGTCAGCCGCTTCGCCCTCACTGGCGAACAGATCGAGATTCTGGCCCTCACGGCCGGCGACTATGTGCTGGGCGCGGCCCTGGCACGCGGGGTGGACACCCGGCCGGCGCAGCAGCAGCTCGCCCAGCTGATCCAGGAGCTCACGCTGCCGGAAGGCGCCGATGATTGAAGCGTTCCTGGAGGTGCGCGGGGTCCGTTACGCCGCCCTGGTGGACGAGGGCGGCGCGCTCGTCGCCCACGTCGGCGACGTGCCCCCCGACCTCGACGTCGCCGTCTCGGCGCGCGCCCTGCTGGGGAGCCTCCAGAACGCGGTAGGCGAGCCGGAATGGAACGACCTGCTGCTCGACCTCGACAGCGGTCCGCTGCTGCTCACGCCGCTCGGGCGTCAGCTCCTGATGACCGCCTTCGACGACGTGGCCAATCTCGGGCGCGTCCGGTTCGCGGTCCGGCGGGCGTTGGGACTGTAGGCCGCTCCACCCTGCCGTCCAAGGGAACCGGGGCGCGCTGTAGTAGGGAGCGCGCCCCGATTCCTGTGGCGTTCAGTCGTCCAGCGCCTCGAACCCCGGCAGGCCGTCGAACAGGCCCCGCAGCGGGTAGGTGAGCAGGGCCGTGCGCGTCCCACCGATGCTGAAGCCCTCGCGGCCGAGCATCTGGCGGTCCATCGCCTCACGTTCCTCGGCCGACATCTTGCCGAGCACGCTCTCGGCGCCGGTCTGGGTGCCGTGGGCGGCCAGGGCGGCGCGCTTGTTGGCGGCGTAGGGCGTCACGTCGAGCTGTACGGCGACCGTGTCCTCCGACACGCCGTAGACCAGGGGGTCGAGGTCCTGGCCCATGCGCGCCAGGCCGCGCGCCGCCTCGGTGCTCAGGGCGGTGTAGTACAGGCGCTGTGGCCCGCCGCCCGGCAGGTGACCGGTGCTGAAAAAGGCCGCGGTCGCCGCGCGGTGGATCTGGAGGTGATCGACGTGGCCGTAGCCGCCGTGCGGGTCGAAGGTCACCATGACGTGCGGCTGCACCTCGGCGATCAGGACGCGCAGCTTGACCTCGACGGTCAGCGGGTTGACGTTCATCAGGGCGGCGGGGTCGTCCGTGCGGGTGCGCTCGTAGCGGCCCGAGTCGTGATAGTCGAGGAAAACGGGCTCGGGAATCTCCAGGGCGCGGCAGGCCTCACGCAGCTCCTGCTCGCGCTGCGCGCCGAGGTCGTCCACCGTCATGCCGGGCACGGTGATCTTGCCGGCCTCGCCGCGCGTGGCGCAGGCCAGCACCACGCGCACGCCCCGCCGGGCATAGTGCGTTAGGGTGCCGCCGACGCTGAAGGCCTCGTCGTCCGGATGCGCGAACACGGCGAGCAGGGTGGGGGTCGGGTTCAGGGTCATGGGCGTCACTGTAGAGCGCGCAGGTGGAGGAGGGCCTCTGGAAGGCCGCTTCTGGGGCGGCAGACCAGCCGGGGGAGACCTCCGACCACGAAAAAGCCCGCCGCGAGGGCGGGCCGAAAGTGGGCGGGGGCCTTAGCGCCGGATGACCGCCGGGAACTCGGGCGCGGCGACGAAGGGCACGGCGCGCCGCAGGTCGAGCACGAACAGGGTGCTCTGACCGGCGCGCGTGAGCTGCACACCGCCGCCCGCCCCGGTCCGCAGCCGCGCCGACACGCCGGGCCAGCCGGCCAGCGCTGCCAGCGGCACGAGCGGCGCGCGGGCCACGTACACCACCGGTACGGGTCCGCGGGTCGCCGCCGCGCCGCCCTGGGCCGGAGCACTGAGGGTGGCGGTGCGGGGGGTGAGCAGGGCCACCCTGAGCCCCAGCGCCGAGGTGGCCGGTCCCAGCGGCAGGTAGACTTGGCCGCCGATGACCTGCGCGCCCTGTGAGGCCAGAGCCGCCCACTCGGCGGGCGTGCGCGTGGGCTGTGCGGCCGGGGCTGGCTGGGGCCGGGTGGGCGTGGTGGGTGTCTGTGCGGCTGGCGGGGTCTGGGTGGCCGGTGGGCGCACCGGGGCCGGCGTGACGGTCACCGGAGGCTGCGTTGCCGGGGTCTGGCCCGCTGGAACCTGGGCCAAGGGCGTCTGGGCCAGTGGAACCGTGGCCGCCGCACGGCGGGCCTGCACGCGGGCCTGGGTCTCGGCGGGGGTCAGGCTGCGGCCCCAGCCGTCGGGTACCCCCCGGAAAGTGGACCACGGTCCGCTCGCCAGCGGCCGTCCCTTGGGCAGGGCGCTCAGAAGCCCGCCCTCGGTCGAGAAGTACAGCGTGCCCGCGTCGCTGACCGCTACGCCGGTGTCGATCTTCTTGCCGGTCTTGAGTGTCCACACGGCCTGCCCGGCCGGGCCAATGGCGTGCAGGGTGCCCGAGAGGTCACCCACGACCACCGTGCCGTCGCTGAGCTCGGCGGCCGGGGCCGCGACCGGGGCGCCGGCCTTGTAGACCCACTCGTCCTCACCGGTGGTGTTGAGGGCGTAGACGCTGCCGTCGTAGCTGCCCACGACGACGAGCCCGCCCGAGGTGACGATGGGGCTGGCGTTCACGAACAGGTTCGTCTGACGGCTCCAGCGGAGTTTGCCTTGGGCGTCCAGGCTGTAGATCTTGCGGTCGCTGGAGCCGAAATAGACGTTGCCCTGGGCGTCTAGCGCCGGACTGCTGAAGATCAGGGAGCCGGCCGCGAAGCTCCACTTGAGCTTGCCCTCGGGAGTCAGGGCATGGAGGCGGTTGTTCTGTGCCCCGAAATACACCGTGCCGTCCGCGCCGACGGCCGGGCTGCTGAACACGGGCGCGCCCACCTTGTAGCTCCAGAGGACCTGACCCTGGGCACTGACCGCGTAGACGGTGCCGTTGGCGGTCGCCGCCACCACGCTGCCGTCTCCGCGCAGCGCCGGGCTGGCGAAGACGTCGCCGTCGAGCTTGACCTTCCACAGGAGCTTGCCGGCCGCGTCGAGCCGGTACAGGGTGTCGTCGTAGGAGGCGGCCACGACGTCGCCCTGCGGGGTCACGATGGGCTGCGCGCGGCCGAGGTCGCCGACGGCGAAGGCCCACTTTTCCTTGCCGGCGGCGTCGGTGCGCCGGATACGGGCGTCGCTGCCCACGAAGGTCAGGTCCCCGCCGCTGCTCACGCTGATGGGCGAGATGATCTTGACGTCGCGGGTCCAGACGGGCTGGGGCGCGGCGCGCAGGGGCGCGCTCTGCTGGGCGGCGGCGCCTACATAAAGGAGGGCCAGGGTCAGAACGGAGACGGTTCTCATGTGTCGGGTCATCAGAAAGTAAATTCCTTTACGGTCTCTTTACGGTGGGTTGGGGGTGAAGGGGGCCGTATGGACGCCCGTCAAAGTAGCGTCCTAAGATGAATTCCGTTATGAAAAAGATTCTCATGCTGAGCGCGTTTGCCCTGGCCGGTCTGGCCGCAGCGCAGGACACCACGACCCCCGCGCCCACCGAGACGTCCCCGGCGACCACGGAAACGGCTCCCATGACCGATCCCGCGATGACGACCGACGCCGCGCCCGAGATGACGACGATGATGACGCCGGCCGACGCCTTCGCCCGCGCCCAGGAGTACGCCGTGCAGGCCGACGTGGCCTACCCCGTGCCCTTCTACGACCGCACGCTCTGGAAGGCCGCTGTGGACGCCTCCTACGTGGCGGCCAGCCAGGACACGAGCAACCGCGCCTACGACGCCTACCTCGCGCAGCTCTACACCAAGACCCAGTGGTGGATCAACGCCTACAACGCTTGGAATAACCTGGGCGAGCTGAACGACACCGAAAAAGAGTGGGCCAGCCTCAGCGCGGCCAAGCTCGCCTACATCGCCCTGCAGCGCGGCGACCGCACGACGGCCCGCGCCTATGTCGAAAAGGGCATGAGCTGGAAGGACAGCGCCAGCCTCCAGGCCATCATGAGCCGCCTCTAAACGGGCTGCTTCACCTGATCGCGCTCCTAGGAATGGGAGCGCGGTTTTTCCGGTCTGAGACACGGCATCTCTAAGGCTTTTCGCCCATAGACGGGCCGGGCGCCGCCCTCCTAGCATGACCGCATGTTTCGCCGCCGTCCTGTCCTGCCGCCCTTTCCCCCCGGTGCCCTGCTGGTGGGCGGAGCAGTGCGCGACTGGCTGCGCGGCGTGACCCCCCACGATTTCGACTGGGCGGTGCCCGACCCGGCGGCGGCGGCGCGGGAGCTCGCGGCGCGGCTGGGCGGGGCGGTCTTTCCCCTCGACGAGGTGCGCGGCTACTGGCGGGTGAAATCGCCGGACGCCACCGAGCACGATTTCGTGCCGCTGCCGCCGGACATGAACGAGGATCTGCTGCGGCGCGACTTTACCGTGAACGCCCTGGGCCTGAACGCCGCGCGTGAACTGCTTGACCCTACGGGCGGGCGCGCGGACCTGCGGGCGGGCCGGCTGCGCATGGTGTCGGAGGCCAATCTGCGCGCCGACCCGCTGCGGGCTTGGCGGGCCGCCCGGTTCATGGTCACGCTGGGGTTCAGGCTGGAGACCGGGACCGAGGCCGCCGTGCGCCGGGTCGCCGCCGATCTCGCGTCGGGCACGCTGCTGATGCCAGCGGCCGAGCGCGTCCGCGACGAGGTGCAGACGCTGCTCGCCGCGCCCGAGGCGGCACGCGGTCTGCTGACCCTGGAGGACCTCGGTCTGTTGGCCCTGACCCTGCCCGAGCTGCGCGAGGGCCAGGGCATCACGCAGGGGGGATTTCATCATCTCGACGTGTTCGAGCACGGTATCGAGGCGCTGCATCAGCTCCTGGCGCGCGCCCCGGACGCTCCGCTGCCCCTACGCTGGGCGGCGCTGCTGCACGATGTGGGCAAGCCGCGCACCCTGGACCGCAATCCCAAGACGGGCCGGCGCACCTTCTACGGCCACGACAAGGTGGGCGCGGCCCTGACCACCCAGATGCTGACCCGCCTGAAGCTGCCCGGCGACGAGGTCCGGTACGCCGCGCAACTCGTCGGCGCCCACATGGCCCAGTTGCCGGCCGACGACCTCTCGGCCCGGCGCTTCGCCCACCGCCGCCGTGCCCTGCTGCCCGACCTGCTGAGCGTGATGCTCGCCGACCGCGAGGCGGCGCGGGGCAAGGACAGTTCGCCGCAGGGGCGGTACGCCTACATGCTCGCCATGAGCCGCGTGTTGGAGGCCCTGGAGGAGCAGCCCGCCGCGCCCGCGCCCCTGCTGACCGGAGAAGACGTGATGGCCCTGCTCTCGCTGAGGCCAGGGCCCCGCGTGGGCGAGGTGCTGCGCGCCCTGGCCGAGGCGCGGGCGATGGGCGAGGTGCAGACCCCCGAAGCGGCCCCGGCCTGGGTCCGCGCCTGGGACGCGGCGCACCCGGCAGGCGGGTCCCAGGCACAGACGCTTCCGGCTGACTAGACGCGGCCTCCCTGGCCGTAAGAGCCGTGGAAGGGGTTCCCGGTATCCTGCCGCGCAGGATGAGCCACGACCACTCGCGCGACGCCCACCCCCTTACCCCTGACTGGGTCGGAGACGCCGTCTTCTACCAGATTTTCCCTGACCGCTTCGCCCGCAGCGGGCGCGTGGGTGGCCTGAACCTGCAACCCTGGGGCGAGGCGCCTGAGTTTCACCGCTACATGGGCGGCGACCTGTGGGGCGTGAGCGCCAAGCTGGACTACATCCAGAGCCTCGGGGTCACGGCCATCTACTTCTGTCCGGTGTTCCAGTCGGCGTCCAACCACCGCTACCACACCCACGACTACCTTCAGGTCGACCCCATGCTGGGCGGCAACGAGGCGCTGCGGTTCCTGATCGACGAGGCGCACCGCCGGGGCATCAAGGTGGTGCTCGACGGGGTGTTCAACCACTCCAGCCGGGGCTTTTTTCAGTTCAACGACCTGCTGGAACAGGGCGAGGCGAGCGCCTACCGCGACTGGTTCCATGTCGAGGGCTGGCCGCTCCAGGCCTACGACGACACCCGCCCGGCCGGGTACGCGGCGTGGTGGGGCAACCGCGCGCTGCCCAAGTTCAACACGGCGAACCCCGCCGTACGCGAGTTCCTGTGGTCGGTGGCCGAATACTGGATCAGGTTCGGCATCGACGGCTGGCGGCTGGACGTGCCCAACGAGATCGACGACGATTCCTTCTGGCAGGAGTTCCGCCGCCGGGTCAAGGCGATCAACCCCGAGGCCTACATCGTCGGGGAGATCTGGGGGGACGCTCACCGCTGGTTGCAGGGCGACCAGTTCGACGCCGTGATGAACTACCACTTCACCCGGCCCTGCCTGTCCTTTTTCGGCGCGCATACGCTGGACCACGCTATGAACGAGCGCAGCGGCACCGGCCGGGTCGAGCCGATGGACGCCGCCGCCTTCGCCGCACGCATGGGCGAAGTCACGCGTATGTACCATCCCGACATCGTGCGCGCGCAGCTCAACCTGCTCGACTCGCACGACACGGCCCGCTTCATCAGCGCGGTGGGCGGCGACGCGACGGCGCACCGGCTGGCCGTCACCTTTCAGATGACCTATCTGGGCGCGCCCTGCATCTACTACGGCGGCGAGATCGGCCTGCCCGGCGGGCCCGACCCCGACTGCCGCCGCGCCTTTCCCTGGGACGAGGCGGGGTGGGACCACGCCACGCTGGCCCTGACCCGTCACCTGACCGCCGCCCGGCACGCCAGCCGCGAACTGCAACGCGGCGACTTTCACGTGACGCACGCGCAGGGGGGGACGCTGGTGTACGCCCGCCGTCTGGACGGTCAGGCGGCGCATGTCGCCCTGAACACCGGCCAGCAGCCGGCCCGCCTGCCGCTGGGTGACCTGCGTGCCGGCACCTACCGTGACGTGCTGACTGGCCAGACCCACGCCCTGCAGGTGGGTGCCGAGGTGGACGTGCCCGCACGCGGCGCCGTGGTGCTGGTCCCGGCCTGAGAGTGGCGGCCTGGGCGAGAAACGCATGGTGTACGAGGAACTGACCCCATTGACGAGGGAAGAGGGCGAGCCTCTCCTTGCCCACGCCCTGCCGCCCGGCGAACGCTCCGCGCTGCTGCTGCGCCTCTCACTCGCGCCCGACGAGAGTGCCTGGAAACAGCGACTGTTCGTGGCCACCCTGCGCGGTCCGGACGAGGCCCTGCACGTGGCGGCGGCGCTGGCGCTGGGACATCTGGCGCGGGTCTCCGGGCAGGTCGCCCGCGAGGAGGTGGTCGCGGTCCTGCTGCCCTTCGTCGGGCGGCCCGGTGTGGGCGCGGTGGCCGAAAACACACTGGACGACATCCGGGTCTTCTGCCCGGAGTGATGTCCGGCGTCGGGACCGGTCCTCAGTCCGCCTGGGCCCAGGGCCGGTCCTGCACACCTGCCAGTTCCGCCGCCAGCTCATGCGCCGCGCTCAGGCCCAGCACGTCGGCCAGCGGGCCGCCCAGCAGCAGGGTGTAGGCGCCGTCCAGCCGCTGCCACAGCGGGGGGGTGTCCGGGCGTCCGTGCGGCAGGGCCAGCCACGCGCCGGGCACGTCACTCAGGCTGCGGCCCAGGCCCAGGCCCTCGCCGGCCAGAGCGGGCACGGCGTCCATCAGCGCCACGAGGTCCTCCAGGGTCTCGCGGCGCAGGCCCGTGGGCACGCCGGTCAGCAGGCCGCCCACCGGCACGTAGCCCTGCGGGTCGCGGTGCCAGATGGCCGGCACCAGGGTCCAGCCGCCCGCCTGGGGCCGCAGCGTCAGGCCGCCTACGCGCAGGGTAGGTGCCGCCTCTCCGGTCGGCTGCTCCAGCCGGGGTGCCTGCCGGTAGGCGCGGCCGTGCGCGGTGTGGACCCCGAGGCCGTGCTCGGCCAGCGCGGCGCCCGCCGCCCCCACCGCGAGTACGATCTGGGCGGCCTGCACGGCGCGGCGCTCGTGGACCACGACCTCGTGCAGGTTGGTGACGCTCAGGCGCTCCAGCGTCACGCTGCCGCTGGGGCCGGGGCAGGCGCGGGTGTTGAGCAGCAGGTCGGCCCCCAGGCGCACTGCCTCCTGCGCGGCGTTCAGGGCCACCGCGCCCGGCCGGAAGGTCGCCGCGCCGGGGTCCAGCCGCGCCCAGGGCAGGGCGCCGGGGTCCAGCAGGGCCAGCGCCTCCGGAAAGTCGGCCAGCGCCTCGGCGGTGGGCCGGGGGTCCAGGCAGGGGTCGGCGCTCAATTCAGCCAGCGGCGCGGCCCGGAACTGCACGTCGCCCAGAGACCCGGCCAGCTGCGCGCGGGTCCAGGCCGCCTCGGCCTCGCGGCCCGCCGGCACGTCGTGGGTGGTCCACACGCCGGGCGCCAGCAGGGTCGCCCCCTCCTCGTTGGGCAGGCCGCCCTCCTCCACGAGCAGCAGCCGCAGTTCGGGCGCCAGCCGCCGCAGCTCACGCGCGCAGAAGGCCCCCATGCGCCCGGCCCCGACCACTACCACGTCGTAGGCGGTCTCGGTAAAGGGCTGGCCCACATGTGCCCACACCTGGCCCCGGCGGGGGGAGCCGGGCGGCGAACCGGAAGGAACAGTCATGGACAGCATGATGGAGGAAAGCGGGGCAGAGCCGGCACGCCGGTCCTTCATCCGGACCCCGGAACGGGGATGGGCCGCCGCGCGCCCGCGCCCTCACATGAGACCGCCTCACCGCCCTGTCAGAAGCGGCACAGTCCAGAGTCTTTATACTCGCTGCATTCATGCCTGGTCTCTTTCGCGTCTCGCCCGCCCGGCTGCTGCTCGGGCTGAGTCTGGCCGCATCGGCCGCCCTGTCTGCCGCCACGGCGCTCAACGTGCGGGTGCTCGTCGTCTCGGCCCCGCAGGTCACGGTCCGCGTCTCGGCCCCGGCTGCGGCCGGTCAGGCTGCCGGGCTGGCCCCGGCGTTGCCTTCTCCCGGCCCGGCCAAGCCGCAGGGCGACGCCTGGCGGGTGGGCGCGCAGGGTGAGCGCCTGACCCTGGGGGGCCAGGACGCGGGCGGCGCCACGCTGTACCTGCCGCCCGCCCCCGGCAGCACGGTCGAGATCGCCGGCAGGACCTACCGGGGCGGCGTGCTGCTGCGGGCCGTACGCGGCGGCGTGCAGGCCGTCAACGTGGTGGACGTCGAGGACTATCTGCGCGGCGTGGTCGCCTCCGAGATGCCGGCGAGCTGGCCTGCGCCCGCCCTGGCGGCGCAGGCGGTCATCGCGCGGACCTACGTCGCGGCGCGGATCAATCCCAAGGCCGCCTACGACACCTGCGCCACCGAGAGCTGTCAGGTCTACGGCGGCGTGGCGGCCGAAAAGGCCCAGACCGACGCGGCCATCCGCGCGACGGCCGGGCAGGTCGTGTCCTACGGCGGCAAGGCGGCCAGCACCTACTTTTCCAGCGATTCGGGTGGGTACACGGCGTCGAGCGCCGAGGTCTGGGGTAGCCCCGCCCCGTACCTGATCGCCCAGGCCGACCCCTTCTCGGCCGGCGGGCCGCGCGCGCGCTGGCGCCTGGAGATTCCGCTGGCGCGCGTGCAGGACATCGCCGCGCGCTACGGCGTGCGGGTGGGCACCCTGAAATCGGTCGCCGTGACCCGGCAGTCGCCCTCGGGCCGCCCGCAGGAGATCACCTTTTCCGGGGCCACGGGCAGCGCGAAGGTCAGCGGCGCCGACGCCGGGGGCTTCATCCGTTCGCTGGGGGCGGGGAGCAGCCGGGCGGTCCTCACGGGTCTGAATCCGCTCATTGTCGAGGGAGCCGGGCAGGGACACGGCGTCGGCCTCTCGCAGTACGGAGCCCTGGGCCTGGCACGTCAGGGCTACGACCACCTGCACATGCTCGGCTTCTACTATCCGGGGACGGTCCTGAGTGTTCTGGCGGGTGTGGACCGGGGGCAGGCCCGCCTGGCCGCCGCCGCGCCGCTGCCGGGGCTGAGCGCGGCTTCTGAAGGCCTAGCCGCCCAGCCGGCGCCCCTGCCGGCCGCCTCCCTGGCCTGCACGCCCGCGCAGGGCGCGGAGCTGCTCACGGCCTACGCCCCGGCCACCCCGGCCTGGGCGAGCGAGTGAGGAAGCGCCCGGCCGCGGCCGGACCGTCCGGCGCATTGCAGGCGGCGCGGCCCGCACGGGTCCGGCGTTTCCGGCTCACGCCGCGTGGACTGGCGCAGGCCGGCCGGCTGCTGTCGCTCGCGGCGCTGGGCGCCCTGGTGCTGGGCACGGCGCAGGCGCGCACGGTCCGTATCGTGGCGGCGGCCACCCTGGAGCTGCGTAACCAGGACGACCAGGAACTCGTGATCATCAGCGGCACGGCCGACGCCCCGGCCGAGCTGCGCATCGACGACGACGTGGTGCGTGCCACACGGGTCGAGTTCAACCGCACGCGGCGCACGCTCGTCCTCGTGGGCTCGGCGACCTACCGCACGGCGAAGGACGGCCAGGACCTCCAGGGCGAGAATCTGGTCGTGGACCTGGGCAGCGAGGCGCTTACCGGGCGCGACGTGCTCATCAGCGACAGCCAGCTCGAGATCCGGGGCGCGGAGGTCGAGCGGGTGCCGGGGCAGCTGCGCGCCCGCAGCGGGTATTTCACGCCCTGTGCCAAGTGTGGGCGCACCCCCAACGACTACGCCTTCCGGGCCGAGCGGCTGCTCGTGTATCCCGGCGACCGGCTGGTGGCCTACCGCGCGCAGTTGCTCCTGGCCGATGTGCCGGTGCTGTACCTGCCGGTGATTGTCCTGCCACTCAACGACCAGGCGCGGCAGCCCCGGCTGGTGGTCGGCAACGGCGCGCCCGACGGCGTGAGTATCGAGGCTGACCTGCCCTTTAGCATCGGCAGCAGCGTGCTGGGCACGACCCTGCTGCGCTACTACCAGAACCGCAGCCCCAGTCTGGGCGGCGGAGTGGACCTGCGGGCCTACGCGCCCCTGAGCTGGGTGGACCGCCTCGACCTGTACGGGCTGGCGCTGCCTGCGCCCTTTGGTGCCGACGGCACCCCGCGTGAGGGCTACGACATCGACCTGAACTTCGGCGCGAAGGGGCGTATTCCGCTGCCGCTGGCGACCGGGACCTCGGCTGCGGGCGGCTTCAGCACGTCCGGCTCGGGGGGGCTGGACTACAGCCTGACTGTGACGCGCCGCGACATCGGGCGCGCAGCCACCGATCTCGGCCGGGGCGTGACCACTGTCAACTTCGGCGCGCGGGTCGAGTATCCCCGGTTCACGGCCGCCCTGACCTACCTCGACCGCCTGGGACCGGAGCCGACCACGGCTGTCAGCGATCCGTACCAGCGCAAGGAGGTCGTGCTGGACCCCCGGCCCTTCACGGTGGGCGACGTGAACGTTGACATCAAGCTCACGGGCGGCGAGTACACGGCGGGCAGCAACGCCCTGTCGCCCTCGGCCAGCGCGGCCGGCCCGAACGTCACGACCACCCGGCTCGAGGAGGCCCACGAGATCAGCCTGACCCGCCCGCTCGGCCCCGACACCGAACTGCGCCTGACCAACTCCTTTGTCGGGCGCTACTACGGCACAGGCGGGCGCACGGTGCAACTCCGGCTCGCGGGCTCCCTGACGCGGCGCTGGGCAGGAACGAACACCTTCAGTGTCAAGCAGGAATACACCCGCCTGGAGGGTACGAGTCCATTTACCTTCGACTCGGTGCCGCAGCTTCTCACGGCTCCGCTGGAGGTTACGGTCAGTACCGTGCCCACGCGGGGCTCGACCTTTGGGGCGACCTACCGGCGCGACGCCTTCAAGCAGAGCAGCCTGACCGGTGCGGCGGTGCGCAACGAAACCCTGAACGTGACGGCGGGCGTGACCCGCCGGCCCGTGAACGCCAGCTACGCGCTGGACTACAACTTCGCGACCGGCGACCTGACCAGCCTGAGTTACAACTTCACGGTAGGCGACCCCGACTCGAACCGCCTGACGCTGGTGCCCGCCGTCCCGGCGGTGCCGGCCACGCCCACCACTCCCGCACGCCCTGAGCGTCCGGCCT
Organism: Deinococcus sp. Leaf326; assembly: GCF_001424185.1. Lineage (NCBI taxonomy): Bacteria > Thermotogati > Deinococcota > Deinococci > Deinococcales > Deinococcaceae > Deinococcus > Deinococcus sp. Leaf326. Next base: position 107,543 of record NZ_LMOM01000054.1, read on the forward strand.
ACTACGCGCGCAGCAGTGCGTGGCCCTTCCCCAGGGTGACGCTGAGCGCCTCGGGCGGGTATCAGGCCCCCACCGGCGTTCAGCCGGTCACGGTCGCCGCCACCGTCGCCAGCGCGGTGCGCACCAACGCCTTTACTGTGACCGGCGTCTATGACGTGCGGCAGCCCGCCAAGGAACTCACCAGCGTCAGCGCGCGCTACAGCGCCGTGACCACCCGTGATACGGTCCTGAACCCGGTCAGCGTGTCGGGCAACGAGACACTGGGCGTCGCCTTTCCGCGCCTGTCCGGCAGTCACAGCCTGACCTGGCGCGGGTACACCGTCTCGACCGCGCACGACCTGACGCTCGAACGAACCGATACGGCGACCGACAGTGGCCGAGTGACCTTCAGCGTGGGCAACCTGGCGGGCACGGCCGACAACTGGCAGCTCACCTACGGCGGCCCCTACGATCTGCGCCGCCTGGGATTCACCAAGCCCCAGGTCACCGGGTCGCTGAACCTCACGCGGCCGGGCCAGCGTCTGAGTGCTGCCGCCTCGCTGAACCTGCCGGGCCTGGACCAGACCCGCACCGAGTTCTCGCAGGCCAGCCTGAACGCGGCGTGGCAGCGCGGGCGCTTCTCGCTGTCGGGCAACGCGACCTACCTGCGTAACCGCGCCAGCGAGGACCTCGCCACCGACACCCTGACCTTCACGCCGCTGCGCGCCGGGGTGGCCCTGGGGGACGCCCGCAAGCCCGGCGCCTACCTGACGGCCAGCCTGGAACAGACCCTGACCTACGTCAACGGGGTGCGCCAGGGCGACGCGCGCCCGGCGCCGGTCGTCGGCCTAACCATCGACCGCTGCTGCTGGGTGCTGCAGGCCGAGGCCAACCTGATCCAGGGCCGCTACCGCATCGCGGTGGGGCTGCCGGGGCAGTACTACCCCCTCTTCAATCTCGACGCCACCGGCACGCAGCTTCCCCTCCTTACCCCCACCCCCTGAACCTGGACCCGCCGGAGGTTTTGCCCATGCCCATCATCCGCCGCTCGACCCTCGCCGCCTGTGCCCTGCTGACGGGGCTGCTGAGCGCCTGCACTGGCCTCGTGGAGGAGAATGTGTCCGGAACGCGCCTGGCTGTCCTGAATGGGGGCGGCACGTCGTTGGGGTATCTGGACCTGAAAGATCTGAAGGCGTCGGATCAACCCCGGCCGACCAGTCTTCAGGGGCCTGTGGCGGTCGAGGGCGGGGTGGACCTCGCCACCCTGAGCGGCGGACGCTCGCTCGCCCTGACCCGCGCGGTGGGCATCGAGCAGCGCGGCGTGGACCTGAACGATTCGCAGCCCTTCGCTCCCCTGACCCCCACTCCCTGCCTGACCCAGACGGCCCAGAGCGCGGCGCGCGACCGCCTGCTCACCCTGAGCCAGTGCGTGACGAACGGTCCACAGACCCTGGCCTTATACCGTGCCGACCGCAGCCTGGTATGGACGACCACTCTGAGTGTGACCCCGCCCATTCCGGAAACCGACACCCCGCCCACCCGCCTCGCAGTGCGCGGCGACACGGGGATCGTGTCGCGCGCAGCGCTGCGAGGCGGCAGCGAGGTCGTGGTGGTCACCACCCGGCCCCTGAACGACCCCATTCAGGACGGCACGCCGCTGGTGGGCAACCCGCAACCCAGCGCCAGCATCCGCGACCTCGCGCCGTCGGGGGACCTCATCTATGCGGCGACCGATTCGGGGGTGCGGCCCCTGCTGGCAACCGGCGTGCCCGACACTCAGAACGCGGTAGCGGCCTTCGGAGGCACGCGGGTGGACCGGTTGTGGGCCGGGATCAGCGGCACGCGCACCCTGCTGGCGGCGTGGCGCGACAATGCTCTGAGCGGCACCGGCAGCGAGCCCCTGCGCCTGTGGGACGGCACCCGCACCACGCCCGCGCCCACCGTCGATAACTTCTCTAACCTACGCGACGTCACCCTGGACCTCAGCGGCGGCCTCTACACCCTGACCCCCGGCACCCTGACGCGCTACGACACCGTGCTGGGCCTGAACCAGAACAACTGGTCACCCGCTCTGCTGCTGGGCAACCTGAACGACGCGCGCTCGGTGACGTGGCTGGTGCCGTGAACGTGGCTGAGGTCGCGGGAAGCAGGAACAGGACCAGCCGCTGATCCTGCTGCGGCTAGCGCCAGGCGAGAGGCCGCGTTACCCCTGGCTGCTTGCCGTCAGTGGCGGTACAGCTGCCCCCAGCAGCAGCAGGGCGAGGGCTGGGGCCGCGTTCCGCGTGCCCAGCAGGGACAGGCCGCCGCGTGCCAGGACCGTGACCACGGCACCGCTGGCAGGCGAGAAGCCCAGCGCTGTGCGGGTGCCGCGCGCCACGCCGTCGTGCCAGCGGGGCCACCCGGCCTCCGGGGTCGCCGGGCCGGGCGGCGGCGTGATGAACCAGCCCGGCGTGGCCCCGGCGCGCGGTAGGGGTAGACCGCGCGGGTGTTCGCCTGCCTTCCAGTGCTCGCCCGCCGCGCCCGACAGGTGCGCCTCGCCGAAGGTCAGGAGGTCGGCCGCCGGCGCGAACAGCCCTCCGGCGCCCGCCAGGGGCCCGAAGCCGGTCGCCTCGCTGCCGCCCAGCAGGCCGCGTGGGGTGACGAGTTCGCCCGGCGGGGGGCGCAGTCCGGTGCGCGGCAGGCCCAGCGGACCGGTGACGTACCGCGCGAGCGCCGCACCATAGCCCGCCGCCGACAGGTCCTCGCCCGCCGCGTGGGCCAGGGCCAGGGCCAGCACGCCCACGCTCAGGTTCGAGTACAAGAAGGTGGGGGGCCGGGTCTCGCGGCTCCAGCGCCGCGCACTCGCCAGAGCCTGCGCGCCCGTCATGCGGCCGTAGGGATCGTGAAAATGGGTCAGGGAGGTCAGGGCCGCCCGCGCCGGATGGCCCGGTACTCCGGCGGTGTGGACCGCGAGCCTCCGCGCGGTGAAATGGAGGGGCAGCCCCCGCAGAGGTCCCCCCAGCCGGCGCAGCGGCGTGTCCCAGTCCAGCGCCCCGCGCGTCACCAGCGCCGAGGCGAGCGCCGCCGTGAAGGGCTTGGTCACGCTCGCCAGCTCGAAGACGCCCGCCGTAGGGACGCCGCCCACTGGGACGAGCAGCCGGGTGCCTGCGCGCGACACGCCCAGCACGCCCCCGCGCGGCAACGCGGCGCGCACGACCGCCGGCAGCACTCCGCCCTGTGCCGGACCCAGGTCCAGCAGATCGGCTACCTCGGCCAGGCGGGTGCGCAGGGGGTCGCGGCGAAACATCTTCAGGTTCTGGCGCGGGCCTCGCGCAGCAGCTCGGAGAGGCGGCTCAGCGCCCGGCTGTACTTCTTGGCGTAGGCGCCGTGGCGGTAGGTCTCGTCGAACAGCGTGCCCAGCGGCGCCCCGGTGAAGGCCGCCGGAATCCCGAGGTCGTAGAGCTTGTCCACGAAATGAACGAAGCGCAGCGCCGTGTTCTGGTCGGGCATGGGGCGCAGGTCCGTGACCGCCAGCGCGCCGACCCCCTCCAGCATCGCGGCGAACCGGCTGGGGTGGACGTCCAGCAGGTGCCGGCCCAGGTCGCGCTGCGTGACGGGCGCCAGCGTGTCGGGGTCTTGCCGCCCGGTCCAGGCGGCGTACTCGGCCGCCGAGAGCGGTTCCTCGGGGACGGTGCCGCGCTGGCGGTAGTCCGGTCCCTCAACCCGGTGCGGCGAGAAGCGGCCGGCGATGCCCTGAATCTGGCGCTGGAAGTCGCCCGCGTTGAAACGGCCCTGTCCCAGCGCGCCGGGCTCGGTGTTGCTCGTGGCGACCACGCTGGTCCCGCCGGGCATGACTCCGCCCAGGAAGGTGTTCGCCATGTGCGTGTTGCCGGGGTCGTCGAGCTCGAACTCGTCGATGAGCAGCAGGTCGTGGTCCTTGAAGGTATCCACCGCGCGGGTCATGCCCAGTGCCCCGATGAGATACATCAGGTCCTGGAAGCTCATGAGGGCGCGCTTACCGCCGCTGGCGTGGTACGCGCTGGCGAGCAGGTGAGTCTTGCCGACCCCGAACCCGCCGTCGAGGTACAGGCCCCGCCCCCCCGGCCGCGCGCGCCGGAACAGTCGCCACCCGCCCGGCTGGGTCTGGCGCGCGCCCTGCACGAACGTCTGGAGGTCGTCGCGGGCCTGGGTCTGGCTGGGGTACTCGGGATTGGGGCGGTAGTTGCCGAAGCTCACGTCCGCGAACCGGGCGCTGGGCACCAGGCCGCCGCTCATCTCCTCGGGCGACACCTGCGGGTCGCGGGCCAGCAGGTCGATCATAGAGAGTCCGGGTGAACGCCCGGAACCCGGTTGTCTTCGGGCCGCTCCGCCCGCAGTTCGGGGCGATGGACCACCTCTCTCGCCGGAATTCTTCTCACCTGTGCACGTCCAGCTCTACCTTGAAGTTGCCCCGGCGCGTCTCGTTCACGACCCGCTTGAAGTCGATGCGGCCCAGGCCGTCGGCGCTGAGGCTGTCGCCCTCGCGGATCTCGCTGCTGGAGCGGGCCGGCTGGCCGTTGAGGCGGACCTTGCCGCCGTCGATGCCCTGCTGGAAGTACGCGCGGCTGACCCCGAAGCCCTTGGCTCCCACCACGTCCACCCGCATGGACGGCACCACGACCTCGCGCACCTTGCTGCCCTTGCCGGCCGTCTCGCCGACTTCCTCGACCTCGACCTCGCGCCCACCGAGCTCGGTGAGGTCCCCCAGGGCCTGTGCCGCCTTGCCAGTCGCGGCGATCAGGAAGGCTCCGCCGCGTTCCTCTCGCACGTCGCCGAGCTGCTCCTCGTTCAGTTCGAGCCGGCGCAGGTGCACCGAAAAGTCCTGGAGGTCCCAGCCGGGGCCGCCGGGGGCCGGGGTCACGCGCCACACGGCCACGCCCGAATCGACCTCGGGGATGTGGGCGGGGTACAGGGTCAGGATCACGCGCCGGGCGTCGGGGAAACCGCCCGCGAACTTGTGGTGGACCTCGTCGTCCTGCAGCAGGCGGCGGTCGATCTCGTCGCCGTCCACGAAGGGCGTACGGACCACGCGCCCGCCGCGCGCCTGGGCCACCAGGGTAGAGAGCTTCTGCTTCATGCCCGCCACTCTAGAGCAGCCTGCACGGCGAACGCCCCCCAGGGCAAGGGAGCCTGAAGGGGGGCGTGGTGGAAGCGGGTCAGCGCCCAGTGGCCCGGTCAGGGCAGCTTGTTGCCGGCGGCGCGGTAGATACCGTACCAGTCCTCGCGTGACAGCGTGATCTCGGCGGCCCTGGCACAGTCGCGCAGGCGCCCGATGTTCATGGTGCCGGTCACGGGCTGCATCTTTGCGGGGTGACGCAGCAGCCACGCGACAGCAATGGTCGTGTTGCTCACGCCGTGCGTAGCCGCCACGCGGTCGATCTCGGCGTTCAGCTCGGGGAATTTGGGGTTGTCGAGGAACACGCCCTCGAAAAAGCCGAACTGAAAGGGCGACCAGGGCTGGATGGTCACGTCGTTCAGGCGGCAGTAGTCCAGAATGCCGCCGTCGTGATCCACCGAGGCCGGGTTGGTCATGTTCACGTTGATGCCGCTGTCGATCATGCCCGTGTGCATGATGCCGAGCTGAAGCTGGTTGGCGACCAGGGGCTGACGTACGTACCTCTTCAGCAGCTCCATCTGGTAGGGATGCTGATTCGACACGCCGAAGTGGCGCACCTTGCCGGCCTGCTCCAGTTCGTCGAAGGCGGCCGCCACTTCTTCGGGCTCGACCAGCGTGTCAGGGCGGTGCAGCAGCAGCACGTCGAGGTAATCGGTCTTCAGGCGTTTCAGGATGCCGTCCACCGAGGCCAGGATGTGCTCCCTGCTGAAGTCGAAGGTCTGAACGTCCTGCCGGATGCCGCACTTGGACTGGAGCAGCATCTGGTCGCGCCGCAGCCCGAGGGCCCCCACGGCCTCCGCGAAGATCTCCTCGCAGCGGCCCTTGCCGTAGATGTCGGCGTGGTCGAAGAAGTTGGCGCCCGCTTCCACCGACGCGCCCACGAAGGCCTGCGCCTGGGCACTGTCGAGCGAGTCGATACGCATACAGCCGACCGCCACCACCGGAACGTCGAGGTCGCTGGTGCCGAGTTTGATGGTTCTCATGGTCTGTCCCCCTGAAGAAAAAGTGGGCACCGGGGTGCGGCGCCGCGCGCGGACCTGCTGGGTTTCGGGCGCCCGCATTGAAGCACGCCGGCCCCCGGCACCGCGCCGCGCCGCACCTTCACACCGCCTTTAGAGCCCCGGCCGGAGAAAAGACGTCGCAGGAGGCCGGGCTGGGTGCCCGAGAGAATAGAGAGGAGAAAGCCGGCGCTCTGCTGTTGCGCCTCTGCATCTGGAACTCTGCTCCGGGACGACAGTGGCCGCGCGATTCCTACGGCCCGCCGAACACCTGCACCCAGTAGGTCGGAAACAGCGTGGCCGCCGCGCCGTTGTTCACCGCGCCGCCGAACAGGGTCCAGGCCGGGCTCATCAGGTTTTCGCAGTGGCCGGGGCTGCCCAGCAGGCTCTGTACGGCCTCCTGCGCCGTGACCGGGCCGTAGGAGAGGTTTTCGCCCACGCTGCCCCGGAAGCCGTAGGCGGCCGCGCGGTCCAGCGGCGTGCTGCCGTCCTGCGGGTTGACGTGGCCCCGGAAGTTCAGGCGCACGAGGTCGGTCGCCTGCCGGGCCGCCGCCGCCTCCAGCCGGGCGTCCCACTTCAGGGGGGGCACGGCGTTCATAAGCCGGTCGCCGCATTTCTGCCCCTGAAAGCGGGCGCGGTTGGTGGCCGCCAGAAAGTCGCCGAGCCAGCGGCGGCTCTGGGTCAGGTCTACCCGGGCAGGGGTGGCAGCGATGAGGGCCAGGCGGTTACCAGCGGTGCTCAGGCCGTATTCGCTCAGGTCGCGCCAGGGGGCACAGCTTTCCTGCACGGCCCGGCGTAGCCCCGCAAGGTCGCCGAAGGTCAGCTGCCAGCCGTGCGCGTCGTGGGCGCGGTACCCCTGAGCAATCAGGGCGCGGGTCAGCTCGGTGCCGCGCAGCACCTCGCGGGCCGCCAGCCCCAGCGCGGGGGTCTCGCGCGCCGTCACGCCGCAGCGGGCGAGTTCGTGCCGGGCGGCGGCGGCGGGATCGGCCACGTTCTGGGCCAGTCCGGCGCCGGTGGCCAGCAGCGTGGCGGCGAGGGCAGACAGGCGGCGGTTCATTCGTCTCCCAGCCTAGAGCTCCGGGCCTGACGGCCTTCTGTCAGCGTCCGGCCGGGCCTTCCCCGCCGGGGGCGGTCAGGGGACGCAGCGCGCCGCCTTCCCTGAAACGCAGTTCCGCGACGGCCACGGCTCCGCTGAGCAGCGTTATCCGCAGCTGTGGCCCGGCGACCCGGACCGCTCCGGAGACGTACAGCCCACGGACCTGCGTGGTCAGCCGGGCGCGCGCCTGGGCGCTCAGTGTGACCGGCGTTCCGGCAGCCGGGAGGGCGGGTGGTGCTGGCGCGGCGGCCCAGGGACCGGGCCGTTTGCCCGCCGGTCCTCCCCCCGGCAGCGGCGGTGTGGCGAGCGGCTGCACGTTGCCCTGAAGGTCGAACCCCACGGCGCTCACGGCCTGGCCCTGGTAGGTCAAGGCGGCCTCGGGGCCGGCCGGGCCGCGGCGCACGGCTCCGATCTCGAGGGCCGTGACGACCTGGGCGGCGCGGGCCAGAACCGCGCGCGTCTGCGCGAGGGTCAGGGTGACCTGCGTCTGGGGTGGGCGGGGTCCGGCCGGGGGCCGGAGGTCTTCGCCCCGTTGCGCGTGGCCGGTTGCCGACCCACCCAGTACCCCCACACACAGCAGCGCTGCGGCGAGGGCACCGGGCCGGAAGTTGGGAAAGAGTCTGGGTCTGGTCATGGTGTGGGGTTCAGCGTAGAGCCCTGACATGAACGCCGCGGCAGAGCGGGGATTCGGAGACGGGTCCGGGCAAAAGCACAGGGGCCAGCACGGCGGCTGACCCCTGGATGCGTCCGGTATCCGGACTTACTTGCCGGGAGTGACGGGCGCGGGCGCGGCTTCGCCGGGCTGGGCAGGCACGGCCGGAGCGTTGCCGGGCCGGACCGGAGCAGCGGTGCCGGGCTTGGCCGGGGTGCCGGAGGTCGTCTTGTCGGCGGCGGGCATCGGCGGGCGGGGCATGGCGCCATTCTGGGGACCGCCGTGGGGAGCCTGGCTGGGCAGCGCGGGCACGCAGTTCAGTGTGCGGTCACCCAGACGGCCCTGCTCGGCGCGGGGGGCGCCTGCTTCGCGCTGGCCGGGCTGGGGCTGCGCGGCGCCGGGGCGGGCCGCACCAGGACGGGCTGCAGAGTCGGGGCGCGGGGCACCCGGGCGCTCGGCTCCCGGCTGGGGCGCGGCCGGACGGGCCATGCCGGCAGCCGGGGCGACGGGCGCCGGGCGGCCCTGCTGGGCGCCGGGCTGCGCGGTACCGGGCTTGGGGGCATCGGCGCCGGGTGCGGGCGGGGTGGGGAGGGCCGCGCCGGCCTGGGGTGCGGTGGGAGCAGCAGGCTTGGCCATACCGGTCGCCGGGGTACCGGGCTGAGGCGGGGTAGGCAGGGCGGCGCCGGCCATCCGGGGTGCGGGCGGGGTCGTCAGGCCACGCGCTTCGGGGCGGCCGACCGGGCCGGCCTGAACGGTGCAGAAGTACGCTTCGCCCTGGCCCTGGGGGGCCTGGGGACCACGGGCGCCGCGGGCCAGGCCGCCCTGGCCGGGAGTGCGCTGCCCGGTGGTGGGCGGGGCGGCCTGCGGAGCGGGGGCAGTGGCGGCGGGCGCCGGCGCAGTGGTGGGCGAGGCGGAGCCGCCGGCGGCGAGGCTCGAACCCAGCAGGGTCAGGGTGAGCAGGGTCAGGGCGGGCAGGGTCTTGCGGTTCAGGTTGCGCATGGGGGGTCTCCTGGAGTGAGGTGGACGGAGGGCCACAGCTTCCGGACGCGGTGTCCGGCGGGGGCCGCTCTGCTGTCCTGAGAAAGAGTGTGGCAGTGGCCGCTGAAGTGCTTCCGGCACGCCGCTGAATGAATGCTGAATGCGCCCGGTGCCCCCGAAACGGCGGCTACCAGCGCGTAGGTCGGCGCGCCTCAGCCGGACTTCTCAGACTGGCGGCGGGACCGGCGCTGTTCTCCCTCCGGTGCCCGGAAAGCGGGGCGACTCCGGATCAGGCGGGCGCGTCGCCAGGGCCTTCCAGTGGCAGGGTGAAGCCCACCCGCAGCTCGCCTTCTTCCTGCGCGGCGAAGGTGTCACCGCCGTGTGCGCGGGCGGTCGCCTGCACGATCGACAGCCCAAGCCCCGAGCCGCCGTCGCCCTGTCTGGTCTGCGGCCCACGGGCGAAGCGGTCGAACAACCGGGGCAGAAATGCCGGGGGCAGTGTGGCAGGGTTGCTTACGCTCAGTACGGCGCGGTCCCCCTCGCGGCGCAGCTCGGCGCGCACCACGGCCCCCGGCGGACTGTAGGTGGCGGCGTTGCTCAGCAGGTTGTGCAGGGCTCCCGCTACCCGCGTCCGGTCGGCCCAGGCGCTCAGGCTGGGAGCCTGTACCTCGAACTGCACCTGTGGGGCGAGGTCGGCGCTGCGGGCCACCTCGGCGCGCAGCAGCTCGCCCAGGTCGGTGGGTTCGCCCCGCAGCGGCTCGCCCGCGTCGAGCTTGCTCAGGAGCAGCAGATCGCCCACCAGCCGCGCGGCGCGCCGGGTCTCGCGGCGCAGGTTGTCCAGCAGCCGGGCGCGGGTCTCACGGGCCTTGTCGCTCTCGTCCAGGGCCAGCCGTTCCAGGATTTCCAGACTGCCCTGCATCGCCGCCAGGGGGGTACGCAGTTCATGCGAGGCGTCCGCGACGAAGGTGCGGGTGCGGGCCTCCTCGGTCTCCAGACGTCCGAAGGCCTCCTGAAGCCGCCCGAGCATCTGGTTGAGACTCCCGGCCAGCGAGGCGACCTCGTCCTGGGCGCGGGGCAGCGGCAGCCGCGCCGAGAGGTCGCCCGCACCGAGCGTGCGCGCGCGCGCCGCCATGTCCCGCAGCGGACGCAGGCCCAGGCGCAGCAGCCGCGCACCGATCAGCGCGAGCAGGGCCAGCGCCCCCGCCGCGATCAGAGCGTAACTGCCCGTGACCCCCAGGGCCAGGCGCCCTCCCACGTTGCCCGGCGTCGCCAGTCCTGCCAGGAGATCACCCGAGAGTGGCCGCAGGAACAGGGTGCCCGCGTTCCCTGGCAGGGCCCACTGGCCCGTTCCCAGCTGGCGGGCCGACTGCGCCGCCGCCGCCGGTAGTTCGGGGTGCGGCGCGGTGTCGGTGTAGCACAGCGCCGAAGGGTGGCCCTGTGCGTCCGGGCAGTCGGCGCTGGGGGCACTGAGCACGAGCACGCCCCAGGTGCCCGAGGCGAGCGCCGTGGCCGCGAGGTCCTGGTAGGCCGCGTACAGCCGGGTCTGGGCGTCGTCCTCCGCCTGGGCGCTGCGGGCGATGAGGGCCAGCCCGCCCGCCGTGAGCTGGCGGGCCTGCGCGTCGCCGAAGTCGCGCACCCGCAGGAACAGCAGCCCCCCGATGAGCAGCAGGGTCAGGGCCACGCCGCCCAGCAGCAGCGCGAGCAGCCGCGCGCTCAGGCCCAGTGGCCCCAGGGACCGGGGGCGCGAGTGCACGCGTGGGCCTAGCGCAGCCGCAGGGCGTAGCCGGCCCCGCGCACCGTATGGATCAGTTCGGGGTCGCCCAGCGCCCGGCGCAACTGGCGCACGTACACCTCGACGATGTTGTCGTCGCCCAGAAAGCCCGCGCCCCACACCATGTCCAGCAGCGCCGCCTTGCTCAGCGCCCGCTCGGGCTGGCGCAGGAACGCCGCGAGCAGGTCCAGGGCGCGCGGCGTGAGGTCCAGGGGTTGCCCGCCGCGGCTCGCCTCCCGCAGCTCGGTGTCGAGGTTCAGGTCGGCGTAGGTCAGCACCCGCCCTTCCTCGGGGGCCGCACGGCGCAGCACCGCCCGCAGCCGCGCCACGAGTTCGCCGAAGTGAAAAGGCTTGACGAGGTAGTCGTCGGCCCCCTGGCTCAGCCCGGCGATACGGTCCTCGACGCCGTCGCGGGCGGTCAGGATCAGGACCGGCACGTTCTGGCCCGGCCGGCTGCCCCGGCGCAGGGCGCGCAGCACCTCCAGCCCTCCCACGCCCGGCAGCCCCAGGTCCAGAATCAGGGCGTCGGGCCGGCCGGCGGCCAGCAGGTCGAGCGCCTCGCCCCCGCTGGCCGCTACCGTGACCTCGAATCCCTCGTAGCCCAGGCCCAGGCTCAGGTAGTCGCGGATGCCCGGATCGTCTTCCACCACCAGCACACGCGGCATAGGGCGTCAGTGTAGAGCTGCGCCGTGCGGAGCGTGCCCGACATGAAGACTTCCGGTCACCCCGGACAGGTTGTGCTGGGCCATAGCTGGCAGCTGCGGCCAGAGTCCGCCCGGAACTCGGCGGGGGCGTCTACCGGTCCCCGGCGCCCGCTTCTGGTCCGGCCTCCAGCTCGGCCAGACGCAGACCGCGTTCGTAGAAGTCCCACAGCTCACCAGTCCAGCCCGCGTAGAGGCGTCGGCGGTTGGCAGCGTCGGCGGCCTCCAGCGCCTCGCCCAACGCGCGGTAGAAGCGGCTGCCCTGTTCGCGCAGGGCGCGGGCGGTCCAGTAGGTGGGCGCGGCCATCAGGGTGCTCAGGCGGGGGTCGGCGGGAGTGTCCACGCCGGCATGATGCCGCCTGGAAGGGCGTCTGCTAGGCTCCTGGGCATGACCAGGGTCATTGCCATCACGTCGGAAAAGGGGGGCGTGGGTAAAAGTACCCTGGCGGTACACCTGACCGGCGCCCTGCACGGACGTGGCCTGAACACGTTGCTGGTCGACGAGGACGACCGCGTCGGCAGCGGCCTGCGCTGGGCGCAGCGTGCGCTCGCGGCCGGAACGCCGCTGCCGTTCGGGGTGGTGGGCGCCGACGACGTGAAGCCCAGGATGCTCTCGGGCCTCGACGCGCTCGTACTGGACACCGAGGGCCGCCCGCGCCGCAAGGACCTGCGCCAGCTCGCGGGCCGCGCCGACCTCATTCTGGTGCCCAGCGGCGTCTCGCCCCTGGAACTCGACGCGACCCGCGAACTGCTGGAGTTCCTGACCCCCGAGCTGGGGGCCAAGGGCGGAGGCCGGGCGCAACTGCGCGTCGTCCTGACCCGCGTGCCCCCGGTGGGCCGTGCAGGCGAGGAAGCGCGCGACGCCCTGGTCCGTGAGGGCGCGGCCGTGTGCCGCACGCTGGTGCGCCAGTACGCCGCCTACCAGCGGGCCGCCGAGGCGGGAGCGCTCGTGCGCGACGTGCGGGATGAACGCGCCGCCAGCGCCTGGACCGACGTGCAGGCACTGGCCGAGGAGTTGATGTAGGAATATGGGACGTTTCGATTATCTGGAGGCCGTGCCGGCCGAGGGCGGCAAGAAGAAGGCCCGCAAGGCCCTCAAGAAACTGAGGAAAAAGGCCGCCCTCGCCCTGGTGGCCGAGCCGGTGGGGCGCCGGGGCGAGACGACCGAGCGGGTCGAGGCCGTGTACGTGCGCAAGGAAACCGTTCGGGCCGTGTGGCGCGAGGTGAAGCAGGAGGGCGGCGAGAGCGTGAGCGAACTCGTCGAGGACCTGCTGCTGCGCTGGCTGCGTGAGCGTGCCTAGACCCGGAGGTGGGGTCGGGGTCGGCCGTTTCGCTCCCAGCCCGACCGGGGCGATGCACCTGGGCAACGCGCGCACGGCGCTGCTGGCCTGGCTGCACACCCGCGCGCAGGGGGGGCGCCACATCCTGCGGTTCGAGGACCTTGACACCGGGCGGGTGCGGGACTGGGCCTACGACCTCACCCGGCGCGACCTGGCCTGGCTGGGCCTGGACTGGGACGCCGAATACGTGCAGTCGCGGCGGCTGGAGCACTATGCCGCCGCCCTGGCCCGCCTGGACACCTATCCCTGCACCTGTACCCGCAGGGAAGTGCTGGCCGCCGTCGAGGCCAGTGCAGGTGCCCCCCACGGCGAGGAACCGGTGTACCCCGGCACCTGCCGGTCGGGGACCCTCCAGCCGGATCGCCCCGCCGCCCTGCGCTGGCGGGTGCCCGGCCGGGTGGTGTGCGCCGCCGATGCCCGGAGCGGCCAGGAGTTGTGCCAGGACCTGCCCCATGAGGGCGGGGACTTCGTGCTGCGGCGCGGAGACGGGGTGTACGCCTATCACCTCGCCGTGGTCGTGGACGACGCCGAGATGGGTGTGACCGACGTGGTGCGCGGCGCCGACCTGTGGCCTGCCACGCCCCGGCAAGTCGCGTTGCAGGGGGCACTGAGCTACGCCACGCCGCGCTACTGGCACATGCCCCTGATGACCGACTACCGGGGCGAGCGCCTCGCCAAGCGGGGGGGAGCGCCGCCGATCTCGGCGTTGCGGGAGGCGGGGGAGCGGCCGGAGCGGGTGCTGGGGGAGCTGGCGCGGTCGTTGGGGTGGGCCGTGCCGGGGGAGATCACGGCGGCAGAGTTGGTGTCGGTGTACCGGGGGTGGGCGTTTTAGGGTGGGTTTTGGGTTGGAAGGCGGTCTGGTCTCGTTTGCGCTCCCCCCCAGTCCCCCTCCCGCCGGGAGGGGAGCTAAGCGCTGCGCTCGGCAAGAGTCGTGCCGGAGGTCGGCGGGGCGGCTCCTGCTTGCGGCGTGACGGCTCAGCTCGGGGCCGGCCACACTGGGTTGGAATGGCCCGCGCGCTGCGCGCACGACGGCCTTCGGGGGAGTTGGGCGGTGGGGTTCGCTTACGGCCAGTGAAAGCTCGGGCTTTCGCTTCCTCTCCAAACCACGGGCCACAAGCCCCTGTCTACAGCCTCGTCCGCACCGCCCACAACTCGGGGAACAGCACGACTTCCAGTGCCCGGCGCAGGTAGCCCGCGCCGCTCGTGCCGCCCGAGCCGGTCTTGAAGCCGATGGTGCGCTCCACGGTCGTCAGGTGGTTGAAGCGCCAGCGGCGGAAGTTGTCCTCTACGTCCAGCAGCTTTTCGGCGAGTTCGTACAGGTCCCAGTACTGCTCGGGGTCGCGGTACACGGCGAGCCACGCCTCCAGCACCGCCTCGTCGAGTTGTGCGGGCTGGGCGAGGTCGCGCTCCAGCACGGCCTGGGGAATGGGCAGGCCACGGGCGGCGAGCAGCCGCAGCGTCAGGTCGTACACGCTGGGGGCACGCAGGGCGCCTTGCAACGGGTCGTGCAGGTCGGGGCGGTGCTCGTGGGGGCGCAGCAGGGCGGGGTTGCGGTTGCCCAGCAGCACCTCGACCATGCGGTAGCCCGCCGATTGGAAGCCCGACGCCGCCCCGAAGGCGCTGCGAAACTGCAGGTAGTCGGCCGGGGTCATGGTCTTGAGGACCTCCCAGGCGTTCGTCAGCTGTTCCTGGGCGCGTACCACCCGCGACAGCATCTTGAGGGGCGTGTCGGTCACGCCGCCCGCGAGCAGGGTCATGGCCGCCTGCAACTCGCGGATGATGAGCCCCAGCCAGACTTCCGAGACGTGATGCACGGCGATGAACAGGTGCTCGTCGTGCGCGGCCGTCACCGGCTGGTGGGCGGCGCGCAGGGCGTCGAGGTGCAGGTAATCGCCGTAGCTCAGGCGGCGGGTGAAGTCCTGGTAGGCCTGCTCTGGGCTGTCGGCGTGAGTGCCCTCGGAAGAGCCGGGGGCACTCACGCGCGGGCCTCCAGCACGGCTCCGATCCCCTGGACCGCGTGCCAGATGTCGGCGTGCGAGTGATACAGCGGCGTGAGGCCGAAGCGCAGGATGTCCGGCGTGCGGAAGTCCCCGATGATTCCGGCGGCGATCAGGTCGGCCATGACCTCGCGTGCCTGCGGGTGGCGGTAGCTCACCTGCGAGCCGCGTTCAGGCTCGGCCGACGGCGTGACCAGCATCAGGGGAAAGCGGGCCACGAGCGGTTCCATCAGTGCCGTAAAGGTGCGGCCCAGCGACAGCGACTTCTCCCGCACGTCGGCCATGTCCACGTCCGCGAACACGTCCAGGGCGGTGTCCAGCGCACTCAGGCTCAGGACCTGTGGCGTGCCCACCACGAAGCGGCGCGCGCCGGGGGCGGGGGCGTAGTCGCGGGCCATCTCGAAGGGGTCGGCGTGGCCCATCCAGCCGCTCAGCACGACGGGGGCCGCCGCGTGGTGCTGAGCGGCCACGAACAGGAATGCGGGCGCGCCGGGGCCGCCGTTCAGGAACTTGTAGCCGCAGCCCACCGCGAAGTCGGCGCCGCAGCCGTTCAGGTCTACGGCGAAGGCCCCCGCCGAGTGCGCCAGGTCCCACACGGTCAGGATGCCCTGAGCGTGGGCCTGTGCGGTGATGGCCGCCATGTCCAGCCGCCGCCCGGTGCGGTAATCCACTTCCGTCAGGAGGAGCACGCCCACGTCGCTCGTCAGGTTCGCGGTGATGTCGGCGGCGGGCACGCGGCGCAGTTCCAGGGTGCCGGTCAGCGTGCCCAGGCCCTGCGCCATGTAGAGGTCGGTGGGGAAGTTGTCGGCGTCGGTGAGGATCACGCGGCGCTCGCCGGCCAGGGTGAGACCAGCAGCCAGGGCCTTGAAGGTGTTGACGCTCGTGCTGTCGCCCACCGCGACCTCGTGCGGCTGCGCGCCGATGAGGCGGGCAATCTTGGCGGCCACGCGGTCGGGCAGAGCCATCCAGTCCTGGGCGGCCTCCGCATCTGCGGTCCACGAGCGGATGAGCTGCTGGCCCCACTCCTGCGAGGCGACGTGCGAGAGCCGCGCGGGCACATTGCGGGGCATGGCCCCCAGGCTGTTGCCGTCGAGGTAGATCGCGTCCCCCGGCAACGCGAACTGTTCGCGCTTGTGCCGCAGCGGGTCGTGGGCGTCGAGGGTCTGGATGTGGGCGGGCACGGTCTGGGCCTGAAGGGTCGTCACGATGAAATCCTCTCTGATGAACGGGCGGGAGCCGAAAAAAGCGGTTCTCAGCGCCGCGCGTTCAGGGGACGGCCCAGACAGGCGCACCACCAGGGCCGCAGCGCCGGGGCGATCTCGTTCGCCGGACAGCGCCGCTGCACCTGAAGTCGCAGGCAGGTCATGGCGCCCAGTATAGGAGCCGTGGCCGCAGGCCTGTAGACCCGGGATTCAGGCCAGGGTGTGCAGATGCTCCGCGTCTGCCACCCGCACCGCGCGCCAGCCCCCGGCCCCGCCCTCCAATTCCGTGATCGCCGTGTTGGCGTGGGCATATCTCTGGTCGGCCCAGGCGTCGTCGAAGGTCACGCCCAGCAGGTCGCACAGCGCCGCCTGGAGCGCCAGCCCGTGCGACACCACGATGGGTGTGCCGCCCCGCGCCAAGGCCGTCGCCAGTGCTATACGCAGTCGGGCGCGCACCTGGGCCTCGCTCTCGCCGCCCACGAAGCCGAAGGTGCCGTCGCCGTGGCGAATCCCATCGGCGCCCACCTCCAGGGCGCTGTAGGGACGGCCCGCCCAGCTCCCGACGTCCATCTCCTGAAGGCCCTCCAGAACGGTCACGTCCGTGTCCAGAGCGGCGGCGATGGCCTCGGCGGTCTGCTTGGCGCGGCGGTAGGTGCTCGCATACACGCGTGGGTCGGGCAACGCCAGCGCGGCCAGGGCCAGCCCACAGGCCCGCGCCTGGGCCTCGCCGTGCCCGCTGAGGATACTGGGCGCGCTCGCCGCTCCCTGCAGCACCTTGCGCTGGTTATGCCGGGTTTCGGCGTGCCGGACGAGAAACAGGCGGGACATGGCCTCAGGGTAGCAACCGCCGGGCCAGGTGAACTTTTCTTCAAACTTAGACGAGATGTCTACATTTCCCTAACACCCGTTTGGGGTAGGGTTTTACCTTGTGAGCATGACCCTGACCATTCCCGCTTTTCCTCAGCCGGACGGGCGCGGGCGCTACGGCCGCTACGGTGGCCGCTACGTACCCGAAACACTGATTCCGGCGCTCGACGAACTCGAAGCCGCCTACAACGAGGCCAAACAGGACCCCGAGTTCCTCGGTGAACTCGCCGGGCTGTTCCGCGACTATGTCAACCGCCCCAGCACCCTGTACCTCGCGCGCAATCTGACCGCGCACGCGGGCGGCGCCAAGATCTACCTCAAGCGCGAGGACCAGAACTTCACGGGCGCGCACAAGATCAACAACTGCCTGGGGCAGGCGCTGCTCGCCCGGCGCATGGGCAAGACGAAGGTCATCGCCGAGACGGGCGCGGGGCAGCACGGCGTCGCCTCGGCCACGGCGGCGGCCCTGCTGGGCCTCGAGTGCGTGGTCTACATGGGCGAGGAGGACATCCGCCGCCAGTCCCTCAACGTGTTCCGCATGAAGCTGCTCGGCGCCGAGGTCCGGCCCGTGACGAGCGGCACCGGCACCCTCAAGGACGCCACCAACGAGGCCATCCGCGAGTGGGTGACCAACGTGCGCGACACCTTCTACATCCTGGGCAGCGTGGTCGGGCCGCACCCCTACCCGGCGATGGTGCGCGACTTCCAGAGCGTGATCGGCGAGGAAGTGAAGGTGCAGCTTCTCGAACACGAGGGCCGCAGCGTGCCCGACGCCATCGTGGCCTGTGTGGGGGGCGGCAGCAACGCCATCGGCATCTTCGCGCCCTACGCCTACCTGCCGCCGGAACAGCGCCCGCGCCTCATCGGCACCGAGGCTGCCGGCGAGGGCGTCGAGACCGGCAAGCACGCCGCCAGCGTGGCGGGGGGCCGGGTGGGCGTGCTGCACGGCTCGCTCATGTACCTGATGAACGACGACGAGGGCCAGATCATCCCGCCGCACTCGATCAGCGCTGGGCTGGACTACCCCGGCATCGGGCCGGAGCACTGCTTCTATTCCGACACGGGCGTGGCCGAGTACGTGCCCGTGACCGACGCGCAGTCGCTCGAAGCCCTGCAACTCCTGACGCGCCTGGAGGGCATCATTCCCGCCATCGAGAGCGCGCACGCCATCTACCACGCCGTCGAACTGGCGCGCACCATGAAGCCCGAGGAAGTGATCGTGGTGAACCTGTCGGGGCGCGGCGACAAGGACGTGGTCGAGGTGATGCGCCTGCTGGGCAGCGACCTGGCTGGAACCGGGGAGGCGAAAGCATGACGGCGACGGTGACGGCACCGGTGCGCGGCGCGGCCCGTATCCACGCGGCCTTTGAGCGCGCGAAAAGCGAGGGGCGCGCGGCCTTCATTCCCTTCATGACGGCCGGGTATCCCAGCGCCGAGGGGTTCCCGGCCGTGGCCGACGCCCTGCTGGCCCGCGCCGACGTGCTGGAGGTGGGCATTCCGTATTCGGACCCGCTCGGCGACGGCCCCACCATCCAGCGGGCCTCCGAGCAGGCGCTGGCGGGCGGCACGAGCACGCGGCGCACCATCGCCCTGATCGCTGGGCTGCGTGAGCGCCACGACACGCCCATCGTGATCATGACCTACGTCAACCCGATCTATGCGGTCGGCCCGGCCGAGTTCATGCGGCTGGCGGCCGAGGCGGGCGTGGACGGCCTGATCCTGCCCGACCTGCCGCCCGACCAGGACATCGAGATCGCGGACCTCGCCGCGCAGCACGGCCTGGCCGTGACCTTCCTGATCGCCCCGACCTCGACCCCCGCCCGCGTGAAGCTGGTGGCCGAGGCCTGCACCGGCTTCCTGTACGCGGTCAGCGTGACCGGCGTGACCGGCACCCGCGAGGGCGCGGCGCTCAGCGAGGTGCCCCGGATGCTCGAACTCGCCCGCCAGTACGCCCGCGTGCCGGTGGCGGTGGGCTTCGGCGTGAAGGACGCCGCCACCGCCGCCCAGGTGGCGCAGGTGTCCGACGGCGTGGTGGTCGGCAGCGCCTTTATCAACGCAGTCAAGGAAGGGCAGGATGTGGGTGCCCTGGCCGACGGCATCAAGGCGGGCTGCCGGAAGTAGGCTGCGCAACTCTAAAAAGCTCCCCGGACCAGGGCGGTCACGGGGAGCTTTTTTGCGGCGGGATATCAGGCCGCCTGGGCCTCGGCTTCGGCCAGGTGACGTTTCTGCCAGCGCACCGTGAGCTGCATGATGATCCAGCCGGTGAGGGTCAGAGCCGCGCACAGCAGGTACACCGAACGGTAGCCGAAGAGCTGCGCGCAGGCCCCCGACACGACCCCCGAGAGCATGGCCCCGACGTTGTTGGTGTTGGCGAACAGCGTGGTGGCGACGCTGAAGCGCCCCGGCATCAGTTCCTGGAAGTAGGCCATGCCCAGCCCCGCCATGACCGCCAGCACCGCCGCGCGCACGATCTGCGACAGCACGAGCAGCACGGTCCCCGAGGCGAAGTACACGAGCGCGAAATGCACCACGAACAGCAGCAGCGCCGCCCGGATCAAGACGTTCAGGGGGGGCAGGCGGCGCAGCGCGACCAGGGCCAGCATCGCCGGGATTTCCAGCAGGGCGCACAAGCCGACCAAGAAGCCGACGTCGCCCTGGGTGCCGCCCAGGGTCTTGGTGACGAACAGCGGGAACATGGTCAGGCCCATGCTCATGCTCATGCCGTACAGCACGAAGGCGAAGGACGCCTGCACGATGGGCGACGGGCCGGCGGGCGCGCCGGGCCGGACGGCGGGGGGCGCGGTCGGCTGGGGGGGGCGGGGCGCCACGCGCAGCAGCGCCAGCCCCGCGAACACGAAACACGCTGCCGTGACCAGAAAGGTGCCCCGGAAGTCCCAGACGGCCAGCAGCACGGCCCCCAGCCCCGGCCCGACCACCCACGACAGCGAGAACACCGAGCGCAGGGCCGTCAGGGCCCGTTCGGGCAGGTCGCCGGGAGCGTCCGCGAAGCGCGCGCGCGCGAACGAGAAGAGCTGCGGAAAGGCCGCCGCCCCCGTCCCCAGAAAGATCATCCCCGCCAGCAGAATGGCCGGGTACGAGCGCAGAGAACTCAGCAGCACATACGCGGTGGCCCCGGCCCCCAGCGTGAGCAGCACGAGCGGCTTGCGGTTGGGCAGGCGGTCGGAGAAGCGCGCGAGCAGGGTGCTGATGAGCACGCTCGCCACCGCGTTCAGGGTCAGGAACAGGCCCAGTTGCAGCGGCGTCATGTGGACCTCGTTCACGCCGAACAGGGCCATGAACGGGTTGGCCAGCGAGAGGCCGAAGCCCAGCAGGAACACCGATGCCGACAGTTCCAGGGCGTGCGGCAGCCGCGCGAGCGAACGCAGCAGTTCGCCGGCCGAGGGCTGGGCGGCCGTTTCCGGGGCAGAGGGAGGGGGTGAGGCGGTCATCGGGCGGCACCGGACATAGGCGCACTCTAGGCTCTGAAACGGTTCAGTGTCCGTTCTGGCCGAACAGTCCCCCTGGGGCTGGCCGTTACAGTGAACGCCATGCCCTGGCTCAAGCACCGGCGCGTCGGTGAGGCCGACGTGTATTCCCTCACCGACGGACAGTTTCGCCTCGACGGCGGCGCGATGTTCGGCAGCGTTCCCAAAGTGTTGTGGGAGCGCGTGGCCCCCGCCGACCTCGACAACCGCATCCGGCTGCGCATCAACCCCCTGCTCATCCGTCTCGGCGGCCAGAACATCCTCGTCGAGACGGGCATGTGGGACCAGGGCGGCGCCAAGTTCGAGGACATGTACGCCCTGGAACGCGACGAGACGGTCTTCCGCGGGCTGCGTGAGATCGGCCTGGACCCCGAGGACATCCACCTCGTGATCAACACGCACCTGCACTTCGACCACTGCGGGCGCAACACCGGCCTGACTGGCGAGCCGACCTTCCCGAACGCGCGCTACGTGGTCCAGAAACGCGAACTGGAAGACGCCCTGCACACCCACGAGCGCAGCCGCGCGAGCTATATCCCCGAGACCTTCATGCCCATTCTGGACGCCGGGCTGTTCGAGGTCATGGAGGGCGAGACCGAACTGATGAGCGGCCTGAGCGTGCTGCCGCTGCCAGGGCACAACCTGGGGCAGCAGGGCGTGGTGCTGCGTTCGGGCGGGCAGACGCTGGTCTACTGCGCCGACCTGGTGCCCACGCTGGCGCACGCGCCGTACCCGTATGTCATGGGCTATGACTTGTACCCGGTGACGACCCTGGAGACCCGCAAGGCGTACCTGCCCGTCTGGCATGAGGAAGGCGCCATCATCTGCACGCCCCACGACCCGGACGTGGCGTTCGCGCGACTTGTGGAGGCCAAGCGGGGGTACGTGTTGCAGGCGCTGGAGGACGCCGGAGCGCCGTAGCCCGTCTATCCCACCCCCTCTTGTCCCACGCCCCGCGCGCTATCCTGCCCACATGTTCACCGCACCGCCGCAGAACCGGGCCGCCACTGGCCTTCTTCTTCGACTGGGGCGTTGAGCGCGCAGACCCGGCGTTCAACAGTGCCCCCGCAGCGACGACGCGCGGGGGTTTTTGCTTGGGCCGGCGCGAATTGGAGGGATGGGGTATGGGAATGACGATTGCCGAGAAGATTCTGGCGGCCCACAGCGGCCACGACCACGTGGTGCCGGGGCAGCTCATCGAGTGCGCCACCGACTGGGTGCTGTGCCACGAGATCACCACGCCCGCCGCCCTGCGGATGCTCGAAGAGCGCGGCATGGACAAGGTCTTCGACCCCTCGCGCATCGTGGCGGTGCCCGACCACAGTGTGCCGGCCATGAACATCAAGGCCGCCAAGATGTACCAGAAGCTCAAGTCCTGGGTGCAGGAAAAGGGCGTCAAGCACTTTTTCGACGTGGGGCGCGGCGGGATCGCACACGTCGTTCTGGAGAACACCGGCCTGATCAATCCGGGGCAGACCCTGGTGTCGGGCGACTCGCACACCTGTAACGCGGGCGCGCTGGGCATGTTCGCCACGGGCGTGGGCAGCACCGACCTCGCGGGCGCGATCTACGCCGGCAAGGTGTGGTTCAAGATTCCCGAGACGATGCTCATCCGCGTGACCGGCCAGATGCAGCCGGGCGTAACCCCCAAGGACATCGTGCTGGAGGTCATCAAGCGCATCGGGGCCGACGGCGCGAACTACATGGTCATGGAGTGGGTGGGCGACACCATCGAGCAAATGGACATGGAAGGCCGCTTCACCCTGACGAACATGGCCATTGAGGCGGGCGGCAAGACCGGCATTGTGGCCGTGGACGACACCACCCGCCAGTACCTGCGCGACCGCGGTGTCGAGCCTGCCGCCTACACCGAGTACGCCTCCGACCCTGACGCGAAATACAAGGTGGTCGTCGAGATCGACGCGGCCGCCGTCGAGCCGACCGTTGCCTACCCCCACATCCCCAGCAACGGGCGCGTGGCGGGCACGGACCGTATCGCCGTGACGCACGCCTATGTGGGTAGCTGCACCAACGGCCGCATCGGCGACCTGCGCGAGGTGGCCCGTATCCTTAAGGGCCGCAAGGTCGCGGACAACGTGCAGATGATCGTGGTGCCCGCCACCCAGGCCATCTGGAAGCAGGCGGCGCAGGAAGGCCTGATGGAGATCTTCGTGGACGCCGGGGCCAGCGTCAGCTACCCGTCGTGCGGCGCCTGCCTGGGCATGCACTCGGGCGTGCTGGGGCCGGACGACGTGTGCATCAGCAGCAGCAACCGCAACTTCGTGGGCCGCATGGGCGACCCCACCGCGCAGATCTACCTCGCCAGCCCGGCGACGGTGGCGGCGAGCGCCGTGGCGGGCTTCATCAGCGACCCGCGCGAGTACAACGCCCCTGATCCCGCCGGAACCGAGGCGGCTGACTGATGAACGTGCTGCTGGCCGTCGCGGCGCTGCATCTCGTGGTACTGGTGGTGCCGGGTCCCGACGTACTGCTGGTCAGCCGCGCCGCACTCGCCCAGTCACGCCGGGCGGCCCTGCTCGCGGGCCTGGGTGTATGCCTGGGCATCGCCTGCTGGGCGGGGCTGGCGCTGCTGGGCATCAACTTCCTGTTCGCGCAGTTTCCCTGGATTCACGGTGTCATCAAGGTGGCGGGCGGGCTGTACCTGCTGTGGATGGGCCTGAATCTGTGGCGCGGCGCCAGCAGGGGCGGGGCCGCCGAGGGGACCGCCGTGCCCGCGCCCGTGCGCAGCGACTGGGCCAGCCTGCGCGCCGGCTTCCTGACGAACGTTGCCAACCCCAAGGCGGCGGTGTTTTTCGGCAGCGTGTTTTCCAGCGTGCTGGGCGCGCACACCAGCCCCGGCCTCAAGCTGGCGGTGTTCGGCGTGGTCGTGTCGCTCAGTCTCGCGTGGTTCGCGCTGGTGGCCTGTGGCATGTCCACGCGGCCGGTGCAGGCGGCGTACCTGCGGGCCCGTGGGGGCATCGACCGGGTGGCCGGCACGCTGATGCTGGGCTTCGGCGGCCTGCTGCTCGCCTCGCGCGACTGAGGCCGGAATCGGGATAGGGGCCCCGGGCGGCGGAAGGACTGCCTGCCCGGGCGCAGGGATGCAGGCGAGCAGGACAAAAGAAGCCTAGCCGCCGGGCGACAGCGCCCGGACAGCGGGGTTCAGAGAACTGCTCTAAGCTGGGGGTCTCATGGGTGAAGCCAAACGACGCAAACAACTCGGCCTGATGCCGACCGTCCTGCCTTTCGAGGCGCAGCTGCACACGGACGGCGCCGTCTCCTTCGTGCGCGGGCCCGACGATGCCAAGCAGCGCCGGCTGATCGAAGACGCCCTGACGTTGACCCAGGCCTTCGGCGCGGGCTGGGAGGGCGAGTACCGCGGCGTGCAGGTCCTGTCGGGTGGGTACCGGGGCAACCGCCTCGCCACCGCCGAGGACGTGCAGGCCATCAAGGTGCCTGGGCTGCGGCGCGTAACCGGTGAACTCGTGCTGGGCAAGAACGCCGCCGACGTGGACGGCGTGGCCCTGGAGGTCGAGGGCGGCGCGGTGCGTCTGCGGGACCAGCGCCATTCCTTCGACGGCGAGCGCTGGGAGGCCTTCCCGACCCTGCGTGATCCGCAGCGCATCATGGGGCTGCTTGAGGACCACCCGGCCTTCAAGCTGCAGGGCGATCTCATCGGGCAGTTCACAGCCGAACAGTGGGCCCAGGGCCGCATCGACATCACCCCTGACCCGCCTGAGGACCTGCTCGAAGCGCTAGAGGACATCACCCGGCTGTGGCACGGCGCGACGCCCGAGCAGTGGGCCGATATCCATCACGAGACGCTCGACGACCCGCAGGCCGAAGTGCCGCAGGCGCGCCGCACCACCTTCGAACTGCGCCGCGCCGCGCCCCTCCAGTCGCCGCTGAGCGAGGTCTTCGCCATCCGCCGCGACGCCGAGTTCTTTCCGACCGAACACCAGACCTATACCCTCGACGGCGAGGCCTGGCACACCTACGACAACCCCGGCGCGGTGGCCGAGGAGGGCAACCTGATGCCCGAACTGGCCGAGTTCTTCGACATGAACATGGTCCCCGTGACCGTGTATGCCGACGGCCGCGTCGAGTGGCAGGAAGACGACGTGCCCGCCGAGCACGCCGAGCGCATCCGCGAGGACCTGCGCGAGAGCACCGGCGCCGGCAACCCCGAGGCCTGGGCCGAGTGGACGACCCGCATGTTCGCCGAGACCTTCGCCGAAGAACTCGACGTGCCTGAAGGGCAGACGCTGCCCGCCCCCGTCGCCGTGCGTCTCGACCTGCCCGCCGACGTCCTGACCGACGACAGCCCGCTTGCCCAGACCTTCATTGAGTCCGAAGTGACCTTCGACGGCCAGCAGTGGCGCGACCTCTATGACGAGGAAGTGCCCGAGGAACTCGCGGCCTTTGCGGCCGGCCAGCAGGAGAACTGAACGTCCGGTCCCGGCCGGGGCGCGTTCCTGGCCGTGGCTTTTTCAACAAGGAGCAACCATGCCCACTGTCCACGTGTTTGGCCGTGACCACATCAACACCGACGAGATCATTCCCGCGCGGCACCTGACCACCGACGTGGAGGCCGAACTGGCCCCCTACGCGATGGAGGACTACGACAAGACCTTCGTGAAGCGCGTCCAGAAGGGCGACATCATCGTTGCCGGGGCCGACTTTGGCTGTGGCAGCAGCCGCGAGCACGCCGTCTGGGCGCTGCGCGGCGCGGGGGTGGCGGCCGTCATCGCGCCCAATTTCGCGCGCATCTACTACCGCAATTCGATCAACAACGGTTTCCTGGCGTTGGAGTGCGGGGGCATCGTCGAGGCCTTCCGGGACGGCGACGACGCCGACCTGAACCTGGAGGCCGGCACCATCACCAATACGCGCACGGGGCAGACGCTGACCTTCGTGCCGGTGCCGCAGTTCGCGCTGGACGTGCAGAAGGCGGGCGGCTGGTTGGAATACATGAAGGCCAACGACGAGGCGGCGCTGGAGGCCGAGCGGCTGGACAACGCAAGCACCTCGGCTGGCCACGGGCATGCGGGCACGCCGCTGGGCGACGAAGCAGCCCAGGAAAACGGCCCCCAGGAGACGCACCATGCCTAAGATCGTGACCCTGCCGGGCGACGGCATCGGCCCCGAGGTGACAGCGGCGGCGGTGGCCGTGCTGCGCGAGGTGGCCCCCGACGTGACCATCGAGGAACACGCCATCGGCGGCGGCGCCTACGAGGCGCACGGCGAGCCCTTCCCGGCCGTGACCCGTGACGCCCTCAAGGACGCCGACGCCGTGCTGCTGGGTACCGTGGGCGGCGCGCACGACTCGCCCTGGAACAAGCTGCCCCGGCCCCTGCGGCCCGAGTCCGGACTGCTCGCGCTGCGTAAGGCGCTGGGCTGCTACGCCAACCTGCGCCCCGTGCGCGTGCAGCCGGGCCTGGAGCACCTCTCGCCCCTCAAGCCCGAGCTGGCGCGCGGCGTGGACATCCTGATCGTTCGCGAACTGCTGGGCGGCATCTACTTCGACGGCGACCGCAAGATCGAGGGCGACACGGCCTACAACACCATGCGCTACACGACTCCCGAGGTCGAGCGCGTGGCGGACATGGCCTTCTGGGCCGCCGAGCAGCGCCGGGGCCACGTGACCAGCGTGGACAAGGCCAACGTGCTCGAAGTGAGCGAGCTGTGGCGCCGCGACGTGCAGGCCCTGCGCGACCGCAAGTACCGGGGCGTGCACCTGAACCACGAGTACGTAGACAGCGTGGCGATGCTCATCGTGTCGGACCCCGGGCGCTACGACGTGATCGTCACCGAGAACCTGTTCGGGGACATCCTCTCGGACCTCGCCGCCGTGATTCCGGGCAGCCTGGGGCTGATGCCCTCGGCGTCGCTGGGCGACGGCCCCGGCCTGTTCGAGCCGATCCACGGCAGCGCCCCCGACATCGCGGGTAAGGGAATCGCCAACCCGGCCGCCGCCATCATGAGCGTGGGGATGCTGCTGCGCCATGGCCTCTCGCGCAGCGACGCTGCCAACGCGGTGGACCGCGCCGTGGCCCTCGCCCTGCGCGCCCAGCCCACCCGGGACCTGGGCGGCACGGCCGATACCCAGACCTTCACCCGCGCCGTGCTGGACGCGATGGAAACGCCCGCCGTAGGCTGAGCGGGAAGTGGAAGGGCGGGGGCGAGCGACTGAGCTTGCCCCCGCTTTGCCCTGCTGGCAGAACTGATCCCCTCATCATCCAAGTGCTCCCGAAGTTCGTCGTGCGCACAGCGCGCGGGCTATTCCGACTGGTCCGGGATTGGCCACGAACGGAGCCCGGCCGACGAAGGGAATGATTTCTGCCCGGTGCAACGCCAAGCTCTTCTTTCCTCTGGAATGGGGATGGGCGAGGGTCAACGAGACCTGAACGCCTGCCAACCCAGGCCCATTGCCCGCCTGCACCCCTACGCGCCATGCTTGCCTCATGCCTGCCGTCATCTTCCCGGCCCCCCGCCGCATTCCCTACCCCGGCGGCTGCGTGCTCGAGCCCGCTCCCTACGCCCTCGACTATCTCCTGAAGTGGCCTGCCGACGTGACGGTAGCGGGCACGGTCTACCCGGACACGCCCGTCTTCCCCCTGCTGCGCGACCTCCTGGCCGACCCGGCACGGTACGGCGTGAGCGCTGAAGGCGCCGAGGCGGCCAGAACCCTGTTCCTGGAGACGGCCGGGCAGGCGCTAGAGCAGGAAGGCGGTCAGCGGGCGTGGCTCGAACGGGAGTTCGCCCGCTGAACCGCCCGCCACTCCCCCTACCCGAGCTGTCGCCCGCCCTGCCTGCCGAGGCGCTGCACGCCCGCGTGGCCCGCACGCTGCGCGGAGCCGTATCCGGCGGCGCGCTGCCCGACGGGACCCGGCTGCCAGGGCACCGCGCGCTGGCGCTGGCGCTGGGCGTCTCGCGCAATACGTTGGTCGACGCCCTGGCCCAGTTGGAGGCCGAGGGCTACGTCGAGGTGCGGGGCCGGAGCGGCACGCGCGTCACCCTGCCGGCCCCACCATCGCCTGGGCCAGACTCCGCTCCGGCGCCCACCCTTCCCCTGAGTGCCTGGGCCGAGCGCGCCCTGGCCGGCCAACTGGAAGACGCGGGCGGCGACTACGCCACCGATTTCCGGGTGGGGCAGCCGGTGCCCGAGCTGTACCCGGCGCGGGCCTGGGCGCAGGCGCTGGCGCGCCGCGCCGCGCAACCCCTGAACGGCGGCGGAAGGGACGACCCGCTCGGGCCGCTCGATACCCGCCGCGCCCTGGCGGCCCACCTGCGTGCCGAGCGCGGAGCGCAGGTGACGCCCGAGATGCTGATGCTCACGGCGGGCACCCAGCCCGCGCTCGACGCTCTGGCGCGGTTGTTTCTGGAACCGGGCCGCCTCGCCGCCGCCGAGGTCCCCACCTACCCGGCGGCGCTTGCGGCCCTGAGCGCCACCGGAGCCCAGGTGCGCGGCGTGCCTGTGGACGGCGGCGGTCTGCGGCCCGAGTTCCTGCCCGCGCGGGCCTCGCTGCTGTACCTCACGCCGGGGTGCCAGTACCCCACGACGGTCACGCTGGGCGCGGCGCGGCGGCGTGAGGTCCTGGCCTGGGCACGCGGGACCGGGGCCTACCTGCTCGAAGACGACTACGCCGCCGACCTGCACCACACCGGCCGCGCACCGGCTGTGATGCAGGGCCTCGCGCCCGAGCGGGTGATCCTGCTGGGCAGCTTTTCCAAGAGCCTGGCGCCGGTCACGCGCAGCGGGTTTGTGGCCGCGCCGCCCGAAGTGCTGCGGGTACTGGCGGCGACCCGGCCCCTCACCGACCGTTTTCCCGGCACCCTCGACGCACTGGCACTGGCCGACCTGCTCGCCTCGGGCGGCTACGCGCGGCACCTGCGCCGGGCGCGGCAGGCGCTGGCCCACCGCCACGACGTGCTGTTCTCGGCCCTGGTGGCGGCCCTGCCCGGCTGGCAGCCCCGGCCGGCGCGGGCGGGGCTGCACCTGTACGTGACCCTGCCCCCCGGCCTGAGTGCGGGGGCGGCCCAGGCCGGCGCGCGGGCGGTGGGGGTGGCCCTCTCGCCCGTGTCGGCGCCGGGCCAGGACGCGGCGCTGCTCGCCTACGCCCACCTGCCTCCCGAGGCCATCCGGGCGGGCGTGGCGCGGCTGGCCCGGCAGTTCGCCTGAGGCGGCCGGGCTACACTGGGGACCGATGCGGTACATCCTCGCGGTTCTGGTGCTTGCGCTGGCGACCCTCTATTTCACGGTGGGCCTGCGGCTGGGTTCCCCGACCCTGACCGAGACCTACCTGCTCAATGCCACAGGCACCAATACCTACGCCTACGCCACCACCGACAACCGGCAGCGGGTGGGCGTGACGGGGGCCTGCCGGGTGCGCAGCGGCGCGGCCACCGTGCGGCTGCTGGCCCCCGACGGCACCCAGATCGCCGGGCAGACCTGCCGCGAGGGCGAATGGAGTCTGAACGTGCTCGGCGGTGGCCAGCCCGGCACCTACCGCGTGACCGTGGACTTTGAACGGTACACGGGCCGCCTCAACCTGCAGGAGACGCACACAACCGCGCCGTGAGCGGTGACGGGTCAGTGGCGCTTCCTGGCCAGGGCGTGCAGTGACCCCGACCCGCCTCAGTCCTGCGGCGCCTCTTCCAGTGCGGTGGGCAGGACGCCGCCCAGCGCGACCCAGGCGCTCAGCAGGTCGTCGGGCGCGGGCGCGTGCAGGTGCAGTGTCTCTCCGCTGACTGGATGCGGCACGCTCAGAAAGTGGGCGTGCAGGGCCTGCCGGGCGATGACGGTGCTCTCGCGGCCATACACCGTGTCCCCCAGGACCGGGCTGCCCAGGTGGCTCAGGTGCACCCGGAGCTGGTGTGTGCGCCCGGTGCGTGGCTGCGCCCGCACGAGCGTCAGCGTGCGCCCGTGCCCGTCGGGGTGGGTGGCCAGGGGCGTGAACAGGGTCTGGGCCTCGCGGGCCAGCGCGCCGCCCACCGTCATGCGCTGGCGCTGCACCGGGTGGCGGCCGATGGGCACGTCCACCGCCGTGGGGCGCTCGGCCCGCCACAGTCCGGCGACAATCGCCAGATAGGTCTTGCGCGTCTCGCGGTCCTTGAAGGCGGCGGCGAGGCTCGCGTGCGCCGCGACCGTCTTGGCGACGACGATCACGCCGCTCGTGTCCTTGTCCAGCCGGTGGACGATGCCGGGGCGGTAGCCCTCGGGGCCGTCGAAGTCCTGCTGTTCGGGCAGGCTCATGCGGCCTAGCAGCGCGTTGACCAGCGTGCCGCTGCTGACCCCAGGCGCCGGGTGCGTGACCATGCCGGGCGGCTTGTTGATCGCCACGAGATGCTCGTCTTCGTACAGCACGTCCAGCGGCACGTTCTCGGGCAGCACGGCCGCGTCCCGGATCGGCGGGGGCGTCACGAGCAGGGCCTCGCCGCCGCGCAGTTTCTGTCCGGGCTTGAGGGCCACCGCGCCGCCCACCTGCACGTGCCCGCCCGCGATCCAGCCCGCGACCTGCGAGCGGCTCACCCCACTCTGGGCGGCCAGCACGGCGTCCAGGCGTCCGGCGGTGGCGGTCAGGGCAAGGGGGGGGGTAGAGGTGGGATCGGCGTTCACAGCCGAACAGCCTAGCGCACGCCGGACGCCGCCGCGCAGATCGGCGCAACTTTTCCCGGCAATCGGCGTATATCCGGAGCATGAGCAAGACCTTCCGGCTGCCGCTGCTGGCCGCCCTGCCCGCCCTGCTGGCGAGTTGCGGGAGCGACCCCGACCTCGGCCAGTACCGCCGAACGTCCTTCAATTCCTACTCCGACTGCGTGCGTGCCTACCAGACCCAGGTCGACCGGGGCCTGCAAAACCCGTGCCAGAAGACCGTGCGCACGGGCGGTGGGTTCTTCTATTACGGCCCGTATTTCTTTGCCGGTCGGGGCAACACCCGGTACCTGGGCTATGACCGTAGCGGCAGTGGCAGCGTGGCTGGCCAGGGCCTGAGCTTTGACAGCAAGGGCAACGTCCGCACCTTCAGCAAACCCGGCACCAGCCGGGGCGGTTTCACCAGCGGCAGCCGGTCACGCGGCGGCAGTTTCGGGGGCTGATGCGGCGCCTAACCCTGCCCCCCCGCCCCGACTGGCCGCGCCGCCTGGAGGAAGTCGGCATGACGTGGTATGCCCCCACCCCCGAACATCCGGTGCCGTACTGGGGCGAGGAGGGCTACTACGCCCTGACCCGCACGCAGGTGGACGGCCTGCGCCGCGACGCGCAGCTTCTGACCGACCTCGTGCTGGAGGCGACCGGCGCGGCCATCGAGGAGGGGCGCCTGAGCGAACTCGGCATTCCGGCCTTTTTGCACGGGGCCGTCCGCGAGTCCTGGGACCGCGACGACCCCACGCTGTACATGCGCCTGGACCTCGCCTGGGACGGCGTGGGGCCGCCCAAACTGCTGGAGGTCAATGCCCAGACGCCCACCAGTCTCATCGAGGCGAGCGTGTGCCAGTGGCAGTGGCTCGAAGACCGGTTGCGCGCCCGGGAGCTTCCGGCGGGAACGGCGCAGTGGAACACCGTCCATGAGGCGCTGGGCGAGCAGTGGGCACACCTGCGCTCGGTGCGGGGGGTGGAGCAGGCGCATTTCTCGTCGGGGCGCGACACCGAGGACATGGCGACCGTGACCTACCTGCGCGATCTGGCGCAGGAGGCGGGGGTCAGCGGGTCCTTTCTGGCCGCCGACGAGGTAGGCACCCACCCCGCCGAGACGAAGCTGCTCGATACCTGGCATCTGCCCATCCGGCACCTGATGTGGCTGTGGCCGTTCGAGTTCGCCTGGGAGTCGCGTGACGCGGCCTTCCTGGCGAGCACTGAGACGCGCTTCATCGAGCCGCTGTGGAAGGCGGTCACGTCGAGCAAGGGGCTGCTGGCGCTGCTGCATGAGCGCCATCCAGGCCACCGCCTGCTGCTGCCCGCCACCCTGACGCCGGGCGCGCTGGGGCGGCAGGTGGTCCGTAAGCCGCTGTACTCGCGCGAGGGCCAGAACGTCACGCTGCCGGATGAGCCGAGCACGCCGGGGGACTACGGGGACCTGCCCTGGGTCGAGCAGCGCTACACCGAGCTGCCGACCTTCGGGACGGCCGATGGGCCGCGCTATCCGGTGCTGGGCGTATGGGTCGCCGGGGACGAGGTCTGCGGCCTGGGCATCCGCGAGGGCCGGGGCCGCGTGACCGACAACCGCGCGACTTTCGCGCCGCACGTCGTGCTGCCGGACGGCGGCTAGGGGCTGCGGCGGCCCCAGGACGGAACGCTCAGTTCAGGGCCTGGACTGGCAGTTCGCCGCCGTTCTGGCCGGCCAGGGTGTCCAGGCGCGCCGCGAGACCGGTGTCGTAGGCCAGCAGGGTCGCCTGTCCGTTCGTATAGACGCGCACGAACTGCGTGCCGGCCGGGGCCCTGGTCCGAATATCGGCGGCGCGCGCCGCGTTGCTGCGCCAGTTCAGGGTGCCTTCCCCCAGAATCCGGGTGTCCCTGGCGCTGGGGTCGGCGCTGTAGTACGTCACCACGGCGACGGCCGGGGTCTGCGCGAACACCTCGAGCTGCGCGGTGTCGCTTGTCAGCAGGGGAGTGGGCAGCGCGGCCGTCTGGGCCGAGGCGATAGGCGCGAGGCTCAGGGCGGCGGCGGTCAGGGCGACGAACAGGCGGGGCATCTTGGTCATGGGGGTTCTCCTTGGATGGCGGGGAAGTTCGGAACGGGCTGCTCCGGGCCTGAACAGAGAATGCGGCGTCCCCACGCAGAAACCGGTCAGGTTCCGTGCACGCGCGGCGCAGGCCAGATGCAGGAACGGTGCAGACCGGCCTGGTCGACTGAACTTCTTAAAGTTGACAAGTTTTGTCATCTGCTTTAGGGTGGTGTCAACCCTGACCAGGGTCACTATCCAGAGCGGCGCAGTCCAGAGCAGGACCGGGAACAGGCCCGACCACGCCGCAGCAACCAGGAGACGCATGAACCAGTCCAGCCTCAATCCAGCCGACCGCCGCCCCCAGGGCCGCGCGCGCTGTTGTTGACCGACTGACCCCAGCTCTCCCCGGTGCTTCATGCCTGCCCGACTTCGGGACCGATAGCGGCGAGCGCCCACAAGCGGCTCCCCTGAAAGGAAAACCTATGCGTCCACGCGCCGTGCGCCGATGTCGCCCTCCACG
Organism: Deinococcus sp. Leaf326; assembly: GCF_001424185.1. Taxonomy (NCBI): domain Bacteria; kingdom Thermotogati; phylum Deinococcota; class Deinococci; order Deinococcales; family Deinococcaceae; genus Deinococcus; species Deinococcus sp. Leaf326. The sequence goes on from NZ_LMOM01000054.1 coordinate 139,927, forward strand.
CGCCTGACCGGCCTGCCCTATTCCGGGTGCTGGCCCGCGTTCCTGCACTCCCTTTGCCCCTCATCCCACGAGCGAGGTCTGCGATGACGTTTTCCGAATTTTCCCAGACTGAATTTCCGGCCCCCGACCTCTACTGGTTCATTCCCTCGGGCGGTGACGGCCGTCAGCTCGGGCAGCCCAGTCGTCCGGCGCACTTTTCCTACCTCTCGCAGATCGCGCAGGCGGCCGACACGCTGGGCTTCGACGGCGTGCTGCTGCCGACCGGGGGCACCAACGAGGACACGGTCATTCTGGCCAGCGCCCTGAGCAGCCTGACCCGCCAGCTGCGCTTTCTGGTGGCGCTGCGCCCAGGGCTGTTCTCGCCCGTGCTGGCCGCGCGCCTGACCGCCTCGCTCGACCGCGTGACCGGCGGGCGCGTCAACCTGAATATCGTGTCGGGCAGCGGCAACTTCGATTTCGAGGGCCTGAATCTCACGCAATCGGAACGCTACGCCCTGACGAACGAGTGGCTGGGCGTGTTCCGCGACCTGCTGCGCGGCGAGACGGTAGACCACCAGGGCGAGCACCTCCAGATTCATAGTGGCCGCTCGCTGCTCCCCCCGGTGCAGCGCCCCTACCCGCCCATCTACTTCGGCGGGAGCAGCGACCCGGCGCTGGAGATCGCCGGCGAACACGTGGACGTGTACCTGAGCTGGGGCGAGCGCCCCGCCCAGGTCGCCGAGAAGTTCGGCCGGGTGCGGGCCGAAGCGCTGAAGCACGGCCGCACGGTCCGGTTCGGGCTGCGGGCGCATGTCATCGTGCGCCCGACCGAGGAAGAAGCCTGGGCCGCTGCCGACGCCCTCATCGCGGACATCAGCGACGAGGAGATCGCGCAGGCGCACCAGGCGTTCCTGGCGAGCGGTTCCGAGGGCCAGCGCCGCCAGAGTGAGCTGAACGGCGGTACGCGCGCGTCGCTGCGGGTGGGCAAGAACCTGTGGGCGGGCGTGGGCCTGCTGCGCGGCGGGGCGGGCACGGCTTTTGTGGGCAGTCCAGAGAACGTGGCCGCCGCCCTGCGCGAGTACCAGGCGGTGGGGGTCGAGACCTTCATCCTCAGCGGCTACCCGCACCTGGAAGAGGCGTACCGCGTCGCCGAACTGCTGTTTCCGGCCCTGGGCCGCCCCAGCCCCCTGCTGACGCCGCGCGGCCAGCAGCCGCTGACGCACACCTCGGTGCCGTCGCCTCAGGCGGTTCATGCCGAGCCCGTGGGTGCCGAGCCGATAGGTCGCTTCCGCAGCATCTGAACTGATCGCCCGTTCAACTCCAGGCCCTCTCCGTCCATGGGGGGAGGGCCGGCCTGAACCCATTCACCACTCGCCCTGTTCGTGCTGGCCCCGGCCATGCGCGCCGGGCCGCCATTCCCCAGAGCTGCCCCCCTACCCCGGAGACCCCTATGAAGACCCTGAACCGCCGTGACCTGACCCTGTCCGCCCTCGGCCTCGCCGCCCTCTCGCTGGGGCAGGCGCAGGCCGTGACCTTCACCATCGGCTACCAGAAGGGCGGCATCCCCAATGTCCTCAAGGCGCGCGGCACGCTGGAAAAGTACGCCGCGCAGGGCATCGACTTCCGTTGGGTGCTGTTCACTGCCGGGCCGCCGCTGCTGGAGGCCGCCAACGCGGGAGCGATCGATTTCGGTGGCGTGGGCAACGCGCCGGGCGTGTTCGCGCTGGCCGGCGGGGCCGACCTCAAGTACGTGGGCGTATCGGTCAACCACTCGGACAGCACCGAGGCGGTCATCGTGCCGGGAAATTCGGCCATCCGCAGCGTCGCCGACCTGAAGGGCAGGCGCATCGGGGTGGCGCGCGGGTCCAGTGCCCATGCCTTTCTCTCCAACGTCCTCCAGAGCGCCGGCCTGAGTTTCAGGGACGTGACAGTGGTGCCGTTGCTGCCGCCCGACGCCCGCCCCGCCTTCGAGAGCGGCACCATTGACGCCTGGGCCATCTGGGACCCCTTCCTGACCACGGCGCTCCAGGGCACCTCGGGACGTGTGCTGCGCGACCACAAGGGGCTGGGGCGCGGCGACAGCTACTACCTCGCGCCGAGCAGGGTGCTCGGGGACGCCCAGAAGAAACGCGCCCTCCAGATCGTTCTGGCCGAGCTGGACAACACCGCACGGTGGGCCAATGCCAACCAGGCCACCGTGATCGCGCAGTTCAGCGACGAACTGGGCATTCCGAAGAGCGTGCTGGAGGTCACCGTGCCCAAGAGTGAATTCAACATCCGGCCCTTCCGCTCGGCCGACGTGAAGCCCCTTCAGACCCTCGCCACGGCCTTCCGCGAGGCGGGCGTGCTGCCGCGCGACCTCAAGCTGGGCGCGCAGAACTACGCGACGCTGCCCGCGTTCGTGCCGGCGCTCGCGGGCCTGGGGCTGAAATGACGGGGGCCGAAGTCGTGCAGGACCCCGTGACCGGAGCGATCATCCGGCCGACCGGTCAGGACGCTGCGGCGCCGGTCACCCGGTCCCGGCGACCCCGCCGGGCGGCGGGCGGCGAATGGGTGCGCTGGCTGGTGCCGCTGCTGGTCGTGGCCCTGTGGCAGCTCGCCTCGCAGGTGGGCTGGCTCAACCCCCGGGTCCTGCCGGCCCCCTCGGCCGTCCTCGGCGCGGGCTGGGAGCTGGCGCGCAGCGGCGAACTGGGCCACCACTTCCTGATCAGCCTGCAGCGCGCGGGGCTGGGGGTCCTCGTGGGCGGGGGGCTGGGCTTCGCCTTCGGTGTCCTGACCGGCACCTCGCGGGCCGCGAACCTGCTGCTCGACACCACCTTCCAGATGATCCGGACCATTCCGAACCTCGCGCTCATTCCGCTGGTCATCTTGTGGTTCGGTATCGGGGAGAGCGGCAAGGTCTTCCTGATCGCGCTGGCGACCTTTTTCCCGGTGTACCTCAATACCTTGCACGGCGTGACGGGCATAGATGGCCGCCTCAAGGAGATGGCGGGCGTGTACGGCCTCTCGCCGCTGGAGACCTTCCGGCGCGTGACGCTGCCCGGCGCGCTGCCCGGCGTCCTCGTAGGCGTGCGCTACGCCCTGGGCATCTCATGGCTGGCCCTGGTGGTCAGCGAGAGCTTCGGGGCCAGCAGCGGCATCGGCTTTCTGGCGATGGACGCCCGCGAGTTCTTCCGGACCGACGTGATCGTGCTCGCCATTCTCATCTACGCCCTGATTGGCAAGGTCGCCGACGTGCTCGTGCGCGCTCTGGAGCGCCGGCTGCTGCCCTGGCAGGTGCCCGCATGACCGCCGCTCACTCCCACTCTGTTCCCGCTGCGGTGGCCGGCGCGGGCCTGCACACCGGCGGCGCGTCCATCACCCTGCGGCATCTGGGGGTGGAGTACGGCGGCAGGGCGGTCCTGCGCGACCTGACGCTGGATATTGCGCCCGGCGAGCGGGTGGCGCTGGTGGGCGCGAGCGGCGGCGGCAAGACTACCCTGCTGCGCGCCCTGGCAGGCCTGACCCCACACAGCGGCGAGTTGGCGATCCGGGGCGCGGCGGAGGCGGCCGCCCGCCTGCGGGTCATGTTCCAGGAAGACCGGCTGCTGCCCTGGCTGGGCGCGCTGGAGAACGCGGCCCTGGGTCTGGGCCGCACCGAGCGCCGCTTCGCCGCCGAGGCGCTGGCCGGGGTGGGGCTGGGCGGCCGCGAACGCGCCTACCCCCACGAGCTGAGCGGCGGGCAGCGGCAGCGGGTCGCGCTGGCCCGCGCGCTGGCGCACCGCCCGGAGGTCCTGCTGCTCGACGAACCCTTCGGCGCCCTCGACGCCCTGACCCGCGCGGGGATGCACGAACTGCTGGGCGGCCTGCTGGCCGAGACGGGCGCGACCACCCTGCTCGTCACCCACGACCTCGACGAAGCCCTGAAACTCAGCGACCGTGTGCTGCTGCTGGCCGCCGGTGAGCTGCGCGAGGACCTGCGCGTGTCTCCGGCCCGGCCCCGCACCCGCACGGCGGTCGAACCCCTGCGTGAGTACCTGGAGGCGCGGCTGCACTGACGCGGCCGGCAGAGCGGGAGAGGGAGACAGCCGCGTCTCCCTCTCCCGCTCTGCTGCCACTCGGCCTACCGCTGCGGTCTGAGCGCCGGAATTCTCAGCCCACCCCGGCCGTCCCAGCCCTTGAAGGCATAGAACCGTCCCGGCTCACCGGTCTTGAGATAGTCGCTGAGCGGCTCGCGCATCGGCGGGGATTCGAGTTTGTCGAGCGCTTCCTCGGGCGTGCAGAACTTGGCCTCGACGATGAAGCCGTCCGGGTCGGCCGGGTTGAGCAGGCCCTCCCAGGTCGCCTCGAAGGCCACAGCGATGGCCCGCTCGCCGCGGCGCTCGTCCTCGATGTGCACCGTGTAGGCCATGTGCCGGATACCGGTGAGCTTCAGGCCCGTTTCCTCGAAGATCTCGCGGTACAGGGCCTCGGGCAGCGTCTCGCCGTGCTCGACCATGCCGCCGGGCAGGGTATGGCGCACGCGCCCGTGTCCCTGCCAGTCGTTGCCGACGAGCAGCACCCGCCCCGAGCGGTCGCGCAGAATCCCGGCGGCGACGAGCAGGTCACGCCGCCCCATGTCGCTGGCCCTCCTGCGCGGCCAGCTCCAGCAGCTGACGCTCGCGCTCGTCGCGGGCCAGCGCGCCCACGACCGGCCCCAACGCGCCCGCCACCACGCTGTCGAGCGGGTGGTTCTTGTTCTCGCCCTCCAGGCGGTGGTCGGTCACGCGGTTCTGCGGGTAGTTGTAGGTCCGGATCTTCTCGCTGCGGTCGCCGCTGCCCACCTGCGAGGCGCGTTCCTGACGCTCGGTCTCCTGGCGTTCGGCGCGCTCGCGCTCGGCCAGCCGCGAGGCCAGCACCTGCAGGGCCTTCTCGCGGTTCTTGATCTGCGAGCGCCCGTCCTGGCACACCACCATGATCTCATCGGGGGTGCCGGCCCGGTACACCGCGCGCACCGCCGAGTCGGTGGTGTTCACGCCCTGCCCGCCCGCGCCCTGCGAGCGGAACACGTCAATCCGCACCTCGGACAGGTCCAGGCTGACCTCGCCGGGCTCGGCTTCGGGCAGCACGGCGACGGTCGCGGTGCTCGTGTGAATCCGGCCCTGCGACTCGGTGGCGGGGACACGCTGCACCCGGTGCACGCCGCGTTCCCACTTCAGCGCGCGGTAGGCGTTCTCGCCGCTCACCTCGGCCACGACCTTGCTCGCGCCGCCCAGGTCGCTCTCGGCGGCGTCCAGCACGTTCAGCTTGAGGTTCAGGCTCTCGGCGTAGCGGGTGTACATCCGCAGCAGGTCGGTCACGAACAGCCCGGCCTCGGCTCCGCCGGCCCCGGCGCGCAGTTCCAGGATCACGTCCTTGGCGTCGTCGGGGTCGGTGGGCAGCAGCAGCACTTCCAGTTCGGCGGCGAGGTCGGCCAGCCGCGCCTCCAGCGCCCGGACCTCGCCCTGTGCCAGCTCCCGCATATCGGGGTCGGCGAGCAGTTCGCGCGCTCCGGCGAGGTCCGTCTCCACGCTCTCCTGCTCGCGCAGCAGCGTGACAAGGGGCAGCAGCTCGCGGTGACGCCGGGTCAGCCGGGTGTACTCGCGGCCGTCGGCCAGTGCGGCGGGGTCGCCCAGCGCGCGCTCGACGAGCGAGAACTCTGATCTCAGCTCCGAGAGGCGCGCGCTCATGGGCCAGCCCACAGCCGCGCGTGCGGCCACAGCGGACGCCCAACCCTGCGGGCGAAAATGTTCACGGGAAACATGAACGCAGTCTAGCGTCCGGTCCCCGCCGCGCGCCGGGGCGGGACTTACGCTTTCCGGGGTGTGGGCGGCGGGGGAAGGGAGGGCCGGGAACAGCCCGGAGCCCCGTCACCGAGTGTCCCGCAGGAACCCACCTATCCCGCCCCCGGCCCGCCGGGCGCGGCGCTGTTAGATTCGCGCCATGAGAACCGTCACCGTCGGCGTGCTGGGCTGCGGCACCGTGGGCCAGCATGTCCTGAACCTCATCGAGCGCCGCAGGGCCATCTTCCGGGACCTGGGGGTCGAGGTCGAGGTGGCGGGCGTCCTCGTGCGGGACCCGGACAAGGCGCGGGACGTGCCCGCCGGCACCCGCATGACCACCGACCCCGCCTTCTTGCAGGAGTGCGGTGTGGTCATCGAGGCGATGGGCGGCGTCGAGCGACCGCTGGCGCTGCTGCGGCCCTACCTGCGCTCGGGGCGGCCGGTCATCACAGCCAACAAGGCATTGCTGGCCGAGTGCTGGGACGAGCTGCGCGGGCACGCCCTGGCCGGGCGGCTGTACTACGAGGCCTCGGTGATGGCCGGCACGCCCGTGATCGGTCCGGTGAGTACCGTGCTGCGCGCGAGCACCTTCACGCGCCTCCAGGCCGTCCTGAACGGCACCTGCCTCTACATCCTGGGGCAGATGGAGGCGGGCCGGCCCTACGACGAAGCGCTGGCCGGGGCCCAGGCCCTGGGCTACGCCGAGGACCCGCCCACCCTGGACGTGGGGGGCTTCGACACGGCGCACAAGCTCGCGGTACTGGCGCGCTTCTGTGCTGATGGGGACTTTCCGTACAGCGCGGTCGAGGTGCGGGGCATCGAGGAGGTGACGCTGGACGACGTTCAGGCGGCCATGGCGGCGGGCGAGCGCATCCGGCTGGTGGCCGAGCTGACGCGGGACGGTCAGGGCTGGCGCGCCACCGTCGCCCCGCAGCGCCTGCCCTTCGACCACCCGCTGTGCAACGCGGGCGCGGGCCGCAACGCCCTGATGTACGAGGGCGAGGAGTGCGGCACCCTGATCTTCGCCGGGGGCGGCGCGGGCGGGCTGGTCACGGCCTCCGCCGTGGTGGGCGACCTGCTCGACTACCTGCTGGGCTTTCCGGGACACGTTCCGCTGCACTAGCCGGGCCGGACCTCGCTGCGCGGACACCGCCGGAGCGCGGAGCCGCGCCGCTTCTGCCCGGCGTGCCGGCGCACAACCCCCAACCCTGGGTAAAACCTGTCCACACCCAAGCGGCTGGTCCACGCCCCCAGCATGGCCGGTGGAGGCAACACCATGACCCAGAATCCCAACGCCGCGCGCAGCGGCACCTTTCAGATCGGCGGCGACCTCACGGTCAACCGCCTGGGTTTCGGCGCGATGCGCGTCACCGGGGACGGCGTGTGGGGCGACCCGGCCGATCCGGCCGGCGCGCTGGCGACCCTGCGCCGCCTGCCCGAACTCGGCGTGAACTTCATCGACACGGCCGACAGCTACGGCCCGGCGGTCAGCGAGGAGCTCATCCGCGAGGCGCTGCACCCCTATGACGAGGTGGTCGTCGCCACCAAGGGCGGCCTGACCCGGACCGGTCCCAACGTGTGGCCCCCCTGCGGCCGGCCCGAGTACCTCATCCAGCAGGCCTACCTGTCGCGCCGCCGCCTGGGCGTTGAGCGGATCGACCTGTGGCAACTGCACCGCATCGACCCGGCCGTGCCGCGCGACGAGCAGTTCGGGGCCATCCGTGAACTTATCGATCGGGGCGTCATTCGTCACGCCGGGCTCAGCGAGGTCTCGGTGGAGGACATTGAGGCTGCGCGGCAGGTGTTTCCGGTCGCCACCGTCCAGAACCTCTACAACCTCGTGAACCGCAAGTCCGAGGCCGTGCTGGACTACTGCGCCGAGCAGAACATCGGGTTCATCCCCTGGTTCCCGCTCGCGGCCGGGAGTCTGGCGCGCAGCGGCAGCGTGCTCACGGAGGTCGCCTCACGCCTGGGGGCCAGCCCCTCGCAGGTGGCGCTCGCCTGGGTGCTGCGCCGCAGCCCGGTCATGCTGCCCATCCCCGGCACCGGCAAGGTCAGGCACCTCGAAGAGAATGTCGCCGCCGCCAGTCTGATCCTCTCCGACGAGGACTTCGCGGCCCTAGACCGAGTGGGCCAGGCCGAGTGGGCCAAGCAGCAGACGCCGCAGGACTGAGGGCCCCACAGGGCAGGGGGCCGGGGCCGGGTTCGGAACCGGCCCCCACGCCCTTGACCCTGCAATGTGATAGACGGGTGGCGTGACCGGCCGTCCCAAGAAAGTCCGTTTTGCGCGCCCCGCGCCGAGCTCCGCGCTGCAGAATGCCGCGCACGCGGTGTCCGACCTGCCCTACGCCGAGGTGCGGCCCGCACTCGTGCCGCCCCGCCTGGCCGAACTGGGTCTGAGCGCGCAGACCAAGCCGGGTGTACGCGGCTTTCCGGGCGTGGACGACGCCCAGGCCCTGCTTGCGCACACCATGCGTAAGGACCGCGTGTCGGGCGATGTCCTCGACCTCACGGCGATGGGAGGGCTGCTCGCCAGCCTGCCCGGCGTGACCCTGCGTGCGGCCGAAGGGTCCGCCGCAGCCCTGAGCGCACTGGCGGCGGCGGGGCTGGAGCCCTGGCCCGCTGCGCCCGGTGACCCCGCCCCCTGGAACGAGCGCGCCAGGACGGTCGCGCTCGTGCTTGCGGGCGACCGGGGCAACGCCTACGCGCAGGCGCAGGTGGCCTGGGCCCACGCCTGCACGCCGCCCGGCGGCACGCTTTACCTCGCGGGGGACCGTGACAAGGGCTTCGACCGCTACGTGCGCGCGGCGGGCGCGGCCTTCGGCACGGGCGAGACGGTGGCGCGCGACGGCGGCATGCGGGTCGCCCGCCTCGTGCGACGCCCAGGCCCCACCCCCGCGGTTCCCGAGCCCGAGGGCTATGAGGCCTACGGGGTGCGCGTGGTCGGGCGGGCCGGCGTCTTCAGCGCCGCCAAACCCGACAAGGCGACAGCCCTGCTCCTCGACACCCTGGGCGAGCCGGACTGGTCGGGTCTGGCGGCGCTGGACCTGGGCTGCGGCGCCGGCCTGATCGGCGCGTGGGCGGCGCGGCGCGGCGCGGCCGTGACCCTGGTGGACGGGGACATCCAGAGCGTGCGCAGCAGCCGCGATACCCTGGCGGCCAGCGGGCTGCCGGGCGAGGTGCTGCACTCGGATGTGGACGCGGCGCTGCCGCCGGAGCAGACCTTCGACCTCATCCTCACCAACCCGCCCTTTCACGTCGGGCGCGGCGTGGTGCTCGACGTGGCGCGCGAGTTCATCGCGGCGGCGGCGCGGCGGCTGCGGCCCGGCGGCTCGCTGTACCTCGTCGCCAACGACCCGCTGCCCTACGAGACTCCTCTGCGCGCCCTGGGCGAGGTCCGCGAACTCGCCCGCGAGGGCGGTTTCAAGGTACTCCTGGCAACGAAGCCCGGCTGAGCGCCGGCCCCCGGCCGGGTAGGCCGGGAACCATTCCGGGCCGGGGCGCGTAGACAGTCTGTTGGCCTCCTTCTTCGTTCACGCGCGAGAACTCGGCAGTCCCCCGGCAGCGGCGAGCATCCCAGTCTGTTCAGTCTTCCTTCTGCTAGACTGACCCGTTCAGGTTCCTCGGCCCAGCGCCGACGAATCTTCCCCGCTCTTCTTCACCCTGAACTCCAGCGCAGGAGGCTGCATGACGAACGACCCCAAGCCCCGCACCCGCAGCAAAGTGCCCGCTACTCCGCCCGCCGAAGTGGTGGCCGAAAGCAAGATCAAGACCCCCGACAAGCCGCGGACCCGCACGCAGCCGCGCGTCAAGCCGGCCCTGCACAGCGCGGCGTCTGCCGCCGGTGACGTGACGGCCGCGCCGGCGGGCGCCGACCTCGCCCCCGACAGTGTGGCTGGAGTGGGCGCCAGTTCGCCCGCGCCGGCGCCGGTTCCGGCCAAGAAGGCCGCCCCCAAGAAGGCGAGCGCAGAAGGCGCCGAGAAGCCCGAAAAGAAGGCGGCGCCCAAGAAGGCCGCGGCGCCCAAGGCCCCCAAGGCCGCTGCGGGCGAAGGACCGGCCGCGGCCGCCAAGCCCCGCGCTGCCAAGGCCACACCGTCCAAAGCCGCGCCGGCCAAGCCTGCGCCCAAGGGTCCAGCCGCGCCCGAGAAGCCCTACTACCAGCACGCCAGCATTCAGGAACTCCTGAAGGCGGGGCGCGCGGCCGGCATCCTCTCCAGCGAGGACATCGCCGCCGCGCTGGGTACAGCGCTCGAAGCGGCCGGCCTGGACGCCGAGAATCCCGAGGCGTTCGAGGACATGCAGCTGTACCTCGCCGGGCAGAGCATCGAGGTGCAAGACCTCGACGAGGACGAGGACGAACTCGAGGAGGGGAGCGAGGAAAGCGAGGACGTGGTCCCCGGCACCGCCCAGAACACCACCGAGGACGACGAGGAGAAATACTTCGACGACATGCCGCGCGCGGTGTCCAACGACCCGGTGCGGCAGTACCTCCACGAGATCGGGCGCGTCTCGCTGCTGACCCTCGAAGAGGAGATCGCGTTGGCCCGCCGTATCGAAGAAGGCGAGGAGGCCCGCAAACTTCTCGAAGAGGACCTCGACCTCGACGACCGGGGCCGGCGCCGCCTCATGCGCCAGATGGAAGACGGCGCCGCCGCCCGCCAGGGCCTGATCGAGGCCAACCTGCGCCTCGTGGTGAGCATCGCCAAGAAGTACACCGGGCGCGGCCTGGGCTTTCTCGACCTCATCCAGGAAGGCAACCAGGGCCTGATCCGCGCGGTCGAGAAGTTCGAGTACCGCCGCCGCTACAAGTTCAGCACCTACGCGACGTGGTGGATCCGGCAGGCCATCAACCGCGCGATCGCCGATCAGGCGCGCACCATCCGTATTCCGGTGCACATGGTCGAGACCATCAACAAGCTGACCCGCACGGCCCGCCAGCTCCAGCAGGAACTCTCGCGCGAGGCGACCCACGAGGAAATCGCCGAGGCGATGGGACCGGGCTGGGACGCCACCAAGGTCGAGGAAGTCCAGAAGGTCAGCCAGGAGCCCGTGTCGCTCGAAACGCCCATCGGCGACGAGAAGGACAGCTTCTACGGCGACTTCATCCCTGACGAGAACCTCGACTCGCCGGTAGACAATGCCGCCAAGACACTGCTCTCCGAAGAGCTCGAAAAGGCCCTCTCGAAGCTCACCGAGCGCGAGGCGATGGTCCTGAAGTTCCGCAAGGGACTGGTGGACGGCCGCGAGCACACCCTCGAAGAGGTCGGCCAGCGCTTCAGCGTGACCCGCGAGCGTATCCGCCAGATCGAGAACAAGGCGCTGCGCAAGCTCAAGTACCACGAGAGCCGGACCCGCAAGCTCCGCGACTTCCTGGACTGAAGTTCTCCCGCCCCCACCCTGCGCCCTGGCCCCTTTGGTGGCCGGGGCGTTTGGCTGTCCCGAACCCACGCGCCTCACCTGCGGGACCGGCGGCGGAGCGCCCGCCTTATCATGCCCGGCATGACCCAGGTCCGGCCGCCTTCTGTGCCTGCGCCCGTCCAGCCGGATCTGGCGGCCGGCCCGCGGCTGCGGCCCTACGGCGCGGCCCTGGTGCCGCTCGCGCTGGCGGGTCTGCTGCCCTGGTGGGCGGTGGCGCTGCTGTGCGTCCTGTTCGGGCTGGGGGCGCGGTTTCCGGTGTGGCAGGACGCCCGGCTGCTCGTGTCGCTGCTTGTCGCCGGGGTCGCCACGCTGCCCGAACTCGCGGCCCTTCGAGGCAACGGCAACGGCGAGGCGCTGCTGGACCTGGGAGCAAGGTACCTGGCCCTGGTGGTGGCCCTGGGCCTGAGCGGTTATGGCGTCGCCACGCTGGAAGGTGGGCGGCGCCGGGGGCTGATCGCGTTGCTGTGTGCGGGGCTCTTTGCGCCCCAGCCGTTGCTGCTGCCTGCCCTGGTCGGCGGGGCTCTGCTGCGGCCCGGCACCGACGACCGCCTGGGCCGCTACCGCCCACGCGCGGCCGCTGAACGGGAAGCCGAGCGCCGGGGCTGGGGCCTCCTGCTGGCCGCCGTGCTGGCCCTGACCCTGCTGGCGCTGGCCCTGCCGCGCTCCGGGGCGCCTTCTCCCCGGGCCGAGCCGGCGGCGGCCATTTCTTCAGCCCCGGCGACGGTCCGTCCGCCACAGGCGGGGGCTCCTGCGCTGACCGAAGCGGCCCGGCGCGCGGCCCCCACGGCCAGCGCCGGGGGTCTGCCGCCTCCCCCGGCAGAGCTGCTGCTGCTCGGCGCAGTCCTGACTTTCACGGCGCTCGGTGCGCTGCTGTGGCAGCGGCGGCAGGGAAGGGGTCCACGGCAGCCGCCCATCCTCACCGAGCTCCTCATGGCGGGGGGCCTGCTGCTTACCCTGGGCCTGCTGCTCATCTTCTCGCTGGCGGGCACGCGGGTGGCGCCGGGCGACTCGAGCGCGGCGCTGCCGCCGGCCCTCGCCGGAGGGCCCACCGGCCGGCCGACCACTGCCGAACCGGGCGTTGCCACCTCCGGCTTCTCCGCGCTGCTGTGGGTGGTGCTGGCCGTTCAACTGCTGCTCGCCGCCGCCCTGATCTGGGTGATGTGGTGTCATCGTCCCGGGCCCGACCGGCTGGGCGTGGTTTCCGGATCTGAAGAGACCGCCGATGTCCCCGTCGCTCTGGAGGCCGTGCCCACCACCCACCGCGTGCGGACCGCGTACCGGCAGGCGGGTGAAGCGCTCGCCGCTGCCGGCTGGGGCCGCGCACCCGCCGAAGCTCCTGGCGCCTACGCCGCGCGCCTCGGCAGGGCGCATCCCGGTCTGGCCGCGCCGCTGGACCTGCTCACCCGCCTGTACGGTCCGGTGCGCTACGGCGGGCGCGTCAGCGAGGCCGAGGCCACAGAGGCCGAGGCCGCCGCCGCCGAGATCGCCGCGCAGGCCGCCCGGCTGCTTCCTCCACCCGACCCTTCCGAACGCCCAAAGGACCTGCCATGACCCGACCCGATTCCCTGTCTGCCCCCGGCCCGGCCTTCGCCGGTCCCATCACCGAGAACGTCGCCCGCGTGCTGGTCGGCAAGGAGGCCGTGACCCGCCTCACGCTGGCCGGCGTCCTCAGCGGCGGCCACGTCCTGCTCGAAGACGCGCCCGGCACCGGCAAGACCATGTTGGCCCGCGCCCTGGCCGCCAGCCTGGGGCTGGAGTTCACCCGCGTGCAGTTCACGCCCGACCTGCTGCCCAGCGACGTGACCGGGGTTAGCGTGTACCGCCCGGCCACTGGTACCTTCGAGTTCGTGCCGGGGCCGGTCTTTACCGGCGTGCTGCTGGCCGACGAGATCAACCGTGCGACGCCGCGCACCCAGTCGGCGCTGCTTGAGGCGATGGGAGAGGGCCAGGTCACCGAGTCGGGGATCACGCACCGCCTGCCCTCGCCCTTCGTGGTCATCGCCACCCAGAACCCGGTCGAGCACGAGGGTACCTACCGCCTGCCCGAGGCGCAGCTCGACCGGTTCACGCTGCGGCTCTCGGTGGGCTATCCCTCGGTCGAGGAGGAGGTGCGGATGCTCGGCCGGTTGCAGGGCGAGCATCCCATCGCGGCGCTGGGCGCCGTCAGCGGTCCGGCCGACCTGCTCGCGGCCCAGGCGGCGGTGCGCGGCGTCCACGTCTCGGCCGACCTGCGGCGCTACGTGTCGTCGCTCGCGGCGCGTACCCGTGCCCACCCGCAGGTGACGCTGGGCGGGGGGCCGCGGGCCAGCCTCGCGCTGCAGAGCGTGGCGCAGGCCCTGGCCTGGATGGACGGCCGCGCTTTCGTGACCCCCGATGACGTGCAGTTCGCGGCGCTGGGGGTGCTGGCCCACCGCCTGAGCCTGGGGATCGAGGCCCGGATGAACGGCGTGGGCGGCGAACAGGTCGTGCGCGAGGTCCTGGCGGCCGAGCCGGTGCCGGTGGAGTCGGCGGCCGGCGGGGGTCACGCCGGCGCAGTGCCGGGGCAACCCACACCCGTGCGAGCAGGTCAGCCCTGAGCGCCCCGGCCGTCGCTCTGCTGTGGGCGGGCCTGGTCCTCCTGGCCGCGCTCGCCCTATGGGCTGCCTACCGCCGCCCGCCTGAGGTGACGCTGGAGCGCGAACGCCCGGCCTCCGGGTTCGAGGGCGGCCGCGTGCCGCTTGGCGTCCGTGTGCGGGTCCGCAGCGCCCTGCCGGCGCGGGTGGTGATCGAAGACCCGTTGCCGCGCACAGTGGTCGCGGACGCCGTGCCTACCGCCTCCCTGACCGTCTTCGGGGTGGCTGAGGCCGAGCTGCGGACCTTGCTGACCCTCAACCGCCGGGGGGTTCATGCCTGGCCGGGCGCGACGCTCCACTGGGCCGACCCGCTGGGGCTGTTCTGGCGCCGCGTGGCGCTGCCGGGGCGGCCGCCGCCGCTGGAGGTGTACCCCGGCACCCACGGCCTGAGACTGCCCGAGCTGCTGCGGCCGCTGCTCTCGGAGGGCAGCCTGTCGCGCACGCTGGGCCTCGACGATCCCCTGAGCCTGCGCGGCGTGCGCGAGTACGTTGCCGGCGACCCGCCGGGGCGGGTGCACTGGCGGCTCTCGGCGCACTCGGGCATCCTGACCGTCCGCGACCCGGAACGCACCGCGTCGAGCAGTCTGTGTGTCTATCTCGACCCCTCACACGGCGGCGAGGTGTTCATGGACAGCGCGGTGCGTCTCGCGGCCAGCCTGCTGCGAGAGGCGGGCGACCTCGGGCTGCCGGTGTCGGTCGCCTCGCCCGTGGGCGCGACCCCGGCCGGCCGCTCGCCCGAGCACCTGCGCGCGGCCCTCCTGGCGCTCGCCCGCCTCTCGCCCCAGGCGGGTGAGCCGCCGCTCATTCCGCCGGTGCGGGCGGGCGCCAACCTCTTCGTACTCACGAATCGGGCGGGCGCGGCGCTCGTCACGCAGGCCATGCGCGCCCGCGCCCAGGCGAGCCGGGTGGTGATCGTGGCGCTGCCCGAGGGCTTTTATCTCGAACCCGGCGAGTCGCCGCGCCGGCAGTGGGTCAGTGCCCCCGATACCGTGCGGGACCTCGAACGGCAGGCTGCCGCCCTGGCCGGAGCGGGGGTTCTCGTGTACGTGCTGCGCGGCAACCAGAGCGTATTGCGGCTCGCGTAGAGGACCGGATGGCTGCCAACGGCGCGGCCGGGCGCCCTAAAGGAAACACTCAGGCGGGGCGCAGCCCGGATTGCTAGCGTGGGGCCATGACCCAGAACGACGACCAGCGCGAGCAGCTCAAGAATGAGGACGAGATCAGCAACGTGGACCTGCAGTTCATGGGCCGTACCGATGAGCACCGCGACGCCGTGCAGGACGCGAATGCCGAGGCCCGAAACGCCGACGAGTTCGAGGAACTGGGCCTGGACAAACAGGACGTGGCCTCGCAGGGCAGCATGATCGCCAGTGACCCCGCCAGCACCATCCCCGGCGAGGAGACCTCGGAAGACACCGGAAACTGAAGTCGCGCGCAGGCGGGGGCCGGAGCGAGCAGCTCCGGCTTCCTGTCTATTTGCCCACGCAGAAGTTCCTGAAGACGGCGTCCACCACGTCCTCCTGCACGTCGCGGCCAGTCAGTTCGGCCAGGGCGTGCAGGGCGGCCTCCAGCTCATAGCCCGCGAGGTCGTCCGGCAGGCTGCCGGCAAGTTCCAGATGCGTCAGGGCCCGGCGGGCGGCGTCGGCCTGGCGCTCGGTGGTCAGCCACGCCTCGCCGCGCGCCGCGTCGCCAATCAGCGCGGCGCGCACTGCTTCCCGCACCTCGGGCAGCCCCTCACCGGTCACGGCGCTCACGGCGATCGTCTCCGGGTCGCTCCAACTGCTGCCCAGGTCGGCCTTGGTGCGCAGGCGGATGACCCGTGCGCCCTGGGGGGCACCCTCGGGCAGCGGTTCGCGTGGGGCGTGGCCGTCTTCGAGGACAAGGACGAGGTCGGCCTGCTGGGCCAGTGCGGCGGCCTGCCGCACTCCGGCGGCTTCGATGGGGTCGGCCGTCTCTCGCAGGCCGGCCGTGTCGACCAGCGTCACCGGTACCCCGGCCAGTTCCACCCCCGCCTCCAGATAGTCGCGGGTGGTGCCCGGAACCGGCGTGACGATGCTGCGCTCGTAGCCCAGCAGCGCGTTCAGCAGGCTGCTCTTGCCCACGTTGGGCCGCCCGATCAGGGCCAGCCGCGCGCCGCGTGTGGCCGCCTGCCCGGCGCGCGCGGTGTCGAGCAGCGCCCGCAGCCCGGCCTGGGCGCGGGCCAGCGGTTCGGCACGGTCCTCGTCGGGCACGCCTTCCTCGGGGTAGTCCAGCATGGCCTGGATGGCCGCCAGCGTGCGTGTGACGTCGGCCGCCACGCCCGCGATGCGCGCGCCCAGCGCCCCGGAAAGGCCCAGGGCGCCCTGGCGCCTCGCCGCCTCGCCCCCGGCATTCACCAGATGCAGGACCGCCTCGGCCTGCGCGAGGTCCAGCCGTCCCGAGAGGTAGGCCCGCAGCGTGAACTCCCCGGGCCGGGCCGGCCGCGCGCCGAGTTCCAGCACCCGCGCGAGCACCCGCGCCAGGACCGCCGGGCTGCCGTGCGTCTGCAACTCGGCCACGTCCTCTCCGGTGTAGCTGCGCGGCCCGCGGAACACCAGGCACAGTCCCTCGTCGAGCACCTCACCGCCCTCGGCCACCAGCTGCCCGAACAGGAAACGCCCGCCCTGCGTGCGGCTGGGGGTGCGCCGGCCCCGGAAGGCCCCGTCGGCAATCTCCAGGGCCGCCGGGCCGCTGACCCGCACGATGCCCACTCCGGCGCTGCCCGGCGCGGTGGCGATGGCGGCGATGGTGTCTTGCAGGCCGGAACGGGTCACGCCCCGCAGGCTAGAGCATCTGGCAAAAGGAAGTGGTGCCTTTGGCCGGATCAGGGCGGGCCGTTCCTGAGGCCACAGCTGCACGGGCGGCGCCGCAGATTGGGCGCCGCCCGTGCAGCTGTGAAAGGCGGGGTCTAGACGTCGCGCCGGTCGAAGGCGAAGATCGCCATGAGGCCGAAGCCCGCCGTGTAGATGAGCAGCAGGGTCACCGAACCCACCACGCTGCCCTGTTCGGCGTACAGCGCGAAGTGGCTGGTGAGCAGGATGCGCTGGACCGACTCGGGGAAGACCACGAGCAGCCGCATGATGTTCAGGGCGGCAAGGGTGGCGAGGGTCGCGGCGGCCGTGTTGAGGGTCAGCACCCCGAACAGCAGCGACAAGGCCGCGATGGGCATGAGCATGACCCCGGCCAGGAAGCTGCCGCGCAGCATCTCGGCCAGGGCGGCCCCGCTGCCGAGCTGCCCCACGCCCACGAACAGCCCCGGCCCCATGCCCGTGCCGCCCGTAAACGCCCCGAAGCCGCGCGGAATGCCGGCCAGCAGCGACCCCAGCACCGTCACCGCGACCAGCAGGAAGGGAAAGAGCAGCGCCACGGCCAGCTTGCTGGCGATGACGTGCGTGCGGCCCACCGGGCGCAGCAGCAGCGGCGCGAGGGTGCCCTGACTGACCTCACTGCCGATCATCTCGGCGACAGTCAGGGCGATGAACAGCGGCAACATGAACTGCACCGCCACGCCGATGCTCACGGCCGGAAGCTGCCAGCCGCTGACGAGTGCGAGGTCGCCGAGCAGCATGTTCATGCGCGGCGCGGCGGCCCACAGCAGCGGCAGCAGGAAACTGACGGCCAGGGCGAGCCGGGCGCTACGCGACGTGAGGAGCTTGCGCAGTTCGAGCAGGATCAGGGTCAGCATGCGGCCCTCCTGGGGGCGGAGTGAAGGGCGGGGCGGCTCATGGCTGCGCCACCCGTTCGCGGTAGTACTCGTACAGGTCGAAGTGGTCGGGCGAGGCCTCGAAGACCCGGATGCCCGCGCGGGCGAGGTGGTCGAGCACATCCGGCACCTGGCCTTCGCTGCTCAGGTGCACCACCGCGTAGGGCTGGCGCACGCTGACCCGGCGCACGTAGGGCAGGGATTCGAGCGACGAGGCCGCCACCGCCGGATGTTCCACCCGGAATCGGAAGGCGGTGTGCCGGGCCTGAAGGTCTACCGTGTCCACGAGTCGCCCACCGCTGAGAATCCCCACGCGGTGCGCGTAGGTGGCGATCTCGCGCAGGTGGTGCGTGCTCAGGATCACCGCGCAGCCCTCCGAGGCCAGCCCGGTCACGATGCGGTGGATCAGGCCGATGCCCAGCGGGTCCAGACCGCTCGTGGGTTCGTCCAGAATCAGCACCTTGGGATGGTCCAGGATGGCGCTCGCCACCCCGAGCCGCTGGCGCTGGCCCAGCGAATACTCGGCCACCGGGCGGTCGGCCATACGGGTCAGCTCCAGCAGGGCCAGGACCTCGCGCAGCCGGGCGCGGTCCACCCGCGCGCGCCCCGGCGCCATCGCCGCGAGGCTGGCGTGCAGCAGCAGGTTCTGGTTGCCGGTCAGCTGCGGGTAGAACTTGGCCGGGGCCTCGACCACCGCCCCCAGCAGCGCGCGGGCGCGGGCGCCGTCGGTGTGCACGTTCAGGCCGAGCAGCCGTACCTCGCCCGCCGTAGGAAAGGCGAGCCCGGTCATGGCCCGGATCAGGGTGGTCTTGCCCGCGCCGTTGGGGCCGGTGAGGGCATAGACCTCGCCCGGCTTGACCGTGAGGGTGACCTCTTCGAGAACCGCGTTCGGTCCGTAGGATTTCGACAGCCCCCGCACCTCGACGGCCGGCAGGGCAGGAGCGCCTGACTTCTTCACGGCCTCACCCTAGGTGGGGGGCTTTGGCGAAACTCTTACACGACGCTCAGAAGTGGTGGGGGGCCTGACGTACCGCGCCCGCATGAACGGCTCCTACCAGTTGGGCCTCGGAGCCGCAAGGCCCGGAGTCCTTTACAGCGGGTCGCCGACGAATAGCGGCAGGTCGCTCGCGGGGGCGGCCCCTACCGCCACGGCCCGGCGCTGCAACTCGCGCACGGCCCGCTCTCCCTCCTCGCCCACGTCGCGGCTCATGGCATTGACATACAGGTCGATGTGGGCCTGCATGACCGCGTCCTCCATTTCCAGCGCGTGTCCCCGGATGTAGGCGGCCGAGGCCTGTGGGTGTGCGTAGGCGTAGTCCAGGCTGGCGCGCACGGCGGCGTTCAGGTCACGCTGCAGCCCACCGGGCAGGTCGCGCCGCACCAGGATGGCTCCTAGCGGCAGCGGCAGCCCGGTGTCCTGTTCCCACCACGCGCCGAGGTCGAGGTGCTTGCTCAGGCCGTGCTGCGGATACGTGAAGCGCGACTCGTGGATGATCAGCCCGGCGTCCACCTCGCCGCGCGCGGTCGCGGGCATGACCTCGTCGTAGCGCATGCGGCGCACCTGCGCGTCCGGGTACACCAGCCGCAGCAGCAGCTCGGCAGTGGTCAGCGCGCCGGGCGAGGCGACTATCTTGCCGTTCAGGTCGCCGACCTCGCCGCGCGTCACGATGAGTGGCCCCACGCCGCGCCCCAGCGCTCCGCCTGCCCGCAGGGCCACGTAGTCGTCCATTACGCCGAAATACGCCCGGTAGCTGATTTTGGTGATGGGCAGCCGGCCGGCAGTAGCCCAGTCGTTGAGGGTCTGCACGTCTTCGAGTACCTCGCGCACCGGCAGCGGTGAGGGCACCAGTCCCGCGTGCAGCGCGTGAAAGATGAAAGTGTCGTTCGGGCAAAACGAGTAGCCCAGGTCCAGCGTTTCGGGCTGGGCGGGCGTAGAAGGGGAGAGGGTCATACCTGTCAGGGTACGCCTGCCCTGCCGGGACGACCGGTCCTTTCGGCACCCTCCGCGCTGTCTCGTCAGGCCGGCGTCACCCGGGCGCGGCTATGCTGGGTCATGCCCCGCCCCTCACTGCCCGCTGTCCTGCTCACCTCTTTGGCCCTTGCGGGCGGCGCGTTCCTGGGGACCGCGCAGGCCGGGGGCGGCGGGGGCCGGGCGCCCAACGCCTGCCGCGCCGACTACGTGCGGCCCAGTTTCGCGCGGCTGGACGCCGACCTGGCCGCGGCCCGCGCCCGCTGGGCCGCCCAGAACATCCGGGCCTACAGCTACGACTTCTCGCAGGTGGCGGCCCCAGTGCGCTACCCGGCCGTGCGGGTCACGGTGCGCCCCGGCGCGGCCCCGGTCGTGGCCGTCTTGCCCGGCGAGGTCGGCGACCCCGGTGGGCAGGCGGCCGGAACCGTCGAGGCCCGTTTCGCGCAGGTGGCCGAGGCCCTGGCCTCCTGGCGTACCCAGCCCTGTGCGGAGGTTCGCGTCACCTACGACCGCGCGACCGGCGTGCCGCTGACCTTCTACGGCGGCAGCGGTCTGGCGAACATCGCCGACGGCTTCGGCGAGTGGCGGGTCACGAACTTCACGCGCAGCTGAGCGGGCCTCCCCCAGGCGGCACCCGCCTCAGCCCAGGCCGGCCAGCAGCCCGCGCGCCTGTTCGGCATCACGGGCGAGCTGCGCCTTGAGTTCCTCCAGGCCGCCGAACTTCTGCTCGCCGCGCAGGCGGTTGAAGAACTTGATCTGGAGTTCCTGGCCGTACAGGTCGCCCGCGAAATCGAACAGATGGACCTCGAAACGCAGTTCGCGGCCCTCGACGGTGGGCCGCCAGCCCACATTGGCCATGCCGGGCCAGCGGCGGTCTCCCTCGCCCTGGTTCGGGTCGCCCAGGGCCATCACTGCGAACACGCCCAGTGGCAGCGCCTTGCCCAGCGGCACGCGGATGTTGGCCGTCGGGTAGCCGATGGTGCGGCCCAGGCGGTCGCCTTGCACGACCACGCCCTGCGCGCCGTAGTGCCGCCCGAGCAGGCGCGCGGTGCCCTCCACGTCCCCGGCGCGCAGCAGCTCGCGAATCCGGGTGCTCTTGATGTCGTCGCCGCCGAGCTGGTGCATCGGCAGGGCGATGACG
Organism: Deinococcus sp. Leaf326; assembly: GCF_001424185.1. Lineage (NCBI taxonomy): Bacteria > Thermotogati > Deinococcota > Deinococci > Deinococcales > Deinococcaceae > Deinococcus > Deinococcus sp. Leaf326. The sequence goes on from NZ_LMOM01000054.1 coordinate 160,547, forward strand.
CGCGGCGCGACCTCCCGCAAGTCCTCCAGGCCGCCCGCCCGGCCGCGCCCAAAGTGGAAGTCCTCGCCCACCACAACCACGCGCGGGCGCAGCACCCGCAGGTCGTCCAGAAAGGCCTCCTTGGGCCGCGAGGCGAACTCGGTGGTGAAGGGCACGGCCACCGTCTCGTCCACGCCGTAGCGCGCCAGAAGTTCGAGTTTCTCGGGCAGCGTCGAGAGGAATTCCACGCCCTGGGTCAGCACGCGCGTCGGCGGGTCGAAGGTATAGACCACGCTGGGCACCCGGAACTCGCGTGCGCGGGCGCGCAGTTGCGCCAGCAGCGCCTGATGCCCCAGGTGCACGCCGTCGAAACTGCCGATGGCGACCACCGTTTCGGTGTCGGGCCGCTGCTCCGGCGAGACGAAGGTCTTCACTGGTCCTGCCCTGTCTGGCTCTGCCCCGGCGTGTTCAGGGCCAGCACGCCGTACAGCGCCGCCGCCACACTGGGGCCGCTACTGACCAGGGCGCCGTCCCGCAGACCGTCCAGCAGGGCCTGGGGCGTCATCCACAGCACTTCCAGGTCCTCGTCGGCGTCCTGTGGCAGCTTGCTCGCGCGCAGGTCGCGGGCGCGGAACACGTGCAGTTCCTCGTCGCAGAAGCCCGGTGAGGTGAAAAAGCGCGTGAGCAGCGTCAGTTCGCCGTCGAAGCCCGCCTCTTCCTGCAACTCGCGCCGCGCGGCCTGCTCGGGGGTCTCGCCCTCGTCGATCAATCCGGCGGGGGCCTCGACCGTGTGCGCGCCGATGGCCGGGCGCGCCTGGCGCACGAGCAGCATCTCGCCCTGGCCGTTCAGGACGAGCACCGCCACCGCCGGCTGGTGCCGCACGACCTCCCACTTGCCCCCCAGCCGCTCGACCGTCAGGATCTTGCCCTTGTAGATGGTTTCCGTGTCCGCACTCGCCATGCGGTGACTGTAGAGCAGAGTGGCCGCCGGGAAGGGCAGACCGTGACCGCGGCCGCCCTCGCCCCTGCGGGCGGTCTGACATAGTGGCCTCCATGCTGACGCGCGCCGACCTCGAAGCCCGTGAGGCGGCCGCCCTCGCGCCCTGGGCCACCCTGAGCCGCGAGTCGCGGGGCCGCACCTACCCCGAGGCCGAAAGTGAGACCCGCACCGCCTTCCAGAAGGACCGCGACCGGGTGCTGCACACCACGGCCTTCCGGCGCCTGGAGGCCAAGACGCAGGTGTTCCTGAATGCGGCCGGGCAGGGCGACCACTACCGCACCCGCCTGACCCACACGCTGGAAGTGCAGCAGGTAGCGCGCTCGGTGGCCCTGAGTCTGGGCCTGAACGAGACCCTGGCCGAGACCGTGGCCCTGGCCCACGACCTCGGGCACCCCCCTTTCGGGCACGCGGGCGAGCGCGTCCTGAACGGGCTGATGGCCGGGCACGGGGGCTTTGACCACAACGCGCAGGCCTGCCGCATCGTGACCCGGCTGGAAGACCGCTACGCCGACTTTCCGGGCCTGAATCTGACCCTGGATACCCTCGACGGCCTGAACAAGCACGAGCGCGCGGGCATCGGGATGCCGAGCCTGGAGGCGCAGGTCGTGGACGCCGCCGACGCCCTGGCCTACACCGCCCACGACCTTGACGACGGGCTGCGCAGCGGGCTGATCGTGCCGGGGCAGCTTGCCGGCCTGAGCCTCTGGGACGGGCTGCTGGAGCGCAGCGGCCTGAGCGGCCAGGGCGAGCGGGATCGCCGGCGGCTACACCGCGAACTGCTCGGCTGGCTCCTAATGGACCTGACACGCGCGAGCGACGAGGCCATTGCGACCAGCGGCGTGCGCTCGCCCGGCGAGGTGCGTGTCCTGCCCGCCCGTGTCGTGACCTACAGCGCCCCCGTCTACGCGCAACTACGCGAGATGAAGGCTTTTTTGCGCGACAACCTGTACCGCCACTGGCAGGTCGAGCGACAGGTCGAGCAGGCCACCCGCGTCACCGAGGGGCTGTTCCGGGCCTTCGTCGCGCGGCCGTCCATGCTGCCGCCCCGGCCCCGCGCCCGCGCCGAGGAGTGTGGCCTGGAGCGCGCCGTGTGTGACCACCTCGCGGGCATGACCGACCGTTACGCCCTAGAGACGTGGCGCAGCGTCGCCGCCCCCGTCTGACGGTTGACACCCCGGAATTTCACTGGTACATTAACTCCCGCCCAACCGGCAGAGCCCGGCGGTAAGGCGCGAGTGTAGCTCAGCTGGTTAGAGCGCACGCCTGATAAGCGTGAGGTCCCCAGTTCAAGTCTGGGCATTCGCACCACAAGACGACTCCCCGCCTCATGGTGGGGAGTTCGCCTTTGGTGTGCGCCCTGGGCCGGGGTCGAAGATCAGAGCCGCGTATCAGGGCTGCATGCCGGGGTCCTCGTGCGCACGGAAGGCGCCGCTTCCCGCCTACTTGCGGCAGGTGAGGTCCACGCGCAGGGTAGTGGTCGGGGTGGTGTAGGCGACCTTCGCCGCTTTCAGGTAGCCGGCGGTCAGGCGGGCCGGGTCGAACTGCATGATCAGTTTGGCGGGAGCCGGGACACTGCTCGCCGGGGTCTGGGGGCCCTGGCTGCGGAACTTGAGCTGGTAGGTCACGCCCCCCGCCTGCAAGACCTTCTTGTACAGGAAAGGCTCTTCGGCGCTGCGCTCCGCGAAGACCAGGGTGTTGCCGTCAGGCAGGACCAGATCCACCGCGCCCAGTCCGGTGTCGAGGAGGGCGGTCGTGGTGGCGGTGCCGTTACGCAGCTCAACCGTCACGCCCCAACCCGGCCCGAGACCCTCGCCTGCCGGGATGGGGTCGACACGCTGCACCGTCAGCCGCCAGATGCCGTTGAACAGCGTCTGGCCCACGCAGCCTTCCAGGGCGGGCCGAGCGTTGGCTCCGCCGGGAGCGGTCGCCGGGCTGGGGGCCTCCAGTGTCAGCGTGCGGCCACTGAGGGTGTAGGGCACCCCCAGCGCCTTGAGGGCCGAGAGCGGCACGTACGTCTGGCCCTGCATGGTCACGGCGGGCAGCGGACTGGTCTGCACGCCGACCACCAGGGTGTAGGTCTGCGCGCTCGCCGGGGCGAGGCCCAGCGCTAGGAAGATCAGGAGGGGCCGGAGTGTCAGCATGAATGTGCTCCTCGACGTCCATCGGATCAGCGGCCCCCCACCCGGTGCGGCGGACCTGCCCCTATTGTGCCCCCCAGCTGCCCGCCGGTACGAGTCCCGTGTAAGGCCCGCCCCACGTCGGCCCATGCTGGACCGGAACGGGTTTAGGGAGCCTGAAGCACGAGCGCGCCCGGCTCGGGCAGCAGCGACAGCGTGATGAGCAGGGGCGGCCCCTGGGCCTCACCGAACGCGAAGGCGCCTGAGGCCACCTCGTCGTCGCCCCAGGCCGTGACCTGCCGCGCGGCGTAGGCGCGGTCCAGTCGTTCCCGCGTCTCGGCCGGCGAACGGGTCAGGCGTCCGCAGGCGAGGTGCGTGCGTGCCGTGTTCAGTGCGGCGAGTTGGGCCGCGCTGAGCAGTTCGTCGCAGCCGGCAGGCGTGGCCTGGGCGGTCGCCAGAACCCCCGCGGCTGCGTCCCCGAACTCGGCGCGGGCCTGCGCGTCCCGGCCGCTGCACCCGGTGAGCCCTGCGAGCAGCGTGGCCAGGAGCCAGAGGCCTGCGCGTCTGCCCGCGCCGCCTCTCCCGCTCACTCCAGCGTCACCAGGTAGTCGTACAGATCGGGGCCGCCGGGGTGCGCCTCGACCTCCACCATCGGGAATTCCTGGCGGATGCGCGCAGCGAGGGCGGCCAGGTCGTCCAGGGTCTTTTGCGGGCCGCCGAACACGGTCACGATCTCCTGGCCCCGGTAGGCGCGGCCCAGCATCGTCAGGACGCTGTCCTCGGGGGCGCCGCCCGCGTCCACGAGTTCGTCGTCCTGCAGGCCGATCACGTCGCCTTCCTTGATGTCCAGCGTGCGCCCCTGCTTGGTCGTGATGTTGGTCGTGCGGCTCGCGCGCGTGACCTCGAAGGTGGTCACGGCCCCCGCCGCCTCGGTCATCGCCTCACGGAGTTCCTCGGCGGGCACCTGCGGCGAGAAGGCCAGCGCGGCGCCGATGCCCTGGCCCAGCGTGCGGGTCTCGATGACGACCGCTCTCCCCTCCATCAGCTCGGTGGCCTTCTGGGCGGCCATGAGCACGTTCTTGTTGTTGGGCAGGATGACGACTTTCTCGGCACTCACCGAGCGCACCGCGTCCACGATGTCCTGCACGCTGGGGTTGGCGGTCTGCCCACCCGAGACGATGCGCGCGCCCAGCGACCGGAACAGCTTGACCAGGCCGTAGCCGTTGGCGACCGCCACCAGCCCCGAGGGTGGCACTTCGTCCTCGGCGCGGGCAGCGGCTCCGGCCATGCCCAGAATCTCGGTGTGCTGCTCGGACATGTCCTCGACCTTGGTCTTGAGCATCCGGCCGTAGCGGCCCACCGTCGCCAGCAGTTCGTCGGGCGCGTTGGTGTGGATGTGGCCCTTGACGTAGCCCTCGGCCCCCACCACGAGCAGCGAGTCGCCGAAAGGGCTGACGAGCTCGCGGATCTCCTCGATGGGCTTGGTCGCCTCGCTCATCAGGAACTCGGTGCAGAAGCCGAACTCCTCGTTCTGGATGCCCTGCTGGGCGTAGCTCGTGACCTCGGGGGCTTCGGGCAGTTCGTCGCCGCGCAGCGCCGCGAGCATTCCCTGCACGAGGTACAGGTAGCCTTGGCCGCCCGAGTCGATCACGCCCGCCTGCTTCAGGGCCGGGAGCATCTCGGGCGTCTGGTCGAGTAGGGCCTGGCCCCGGAACAGGGCCTGTTCCAGCACGGCCGCCGGCGACTCGGCCGTCAGGGCCGCGCCCTCGGCCACGCCGCGCGCGACGGTCAGGATGGTGCCCTCGACCGGCGTCATGACAGCTCCGTAGCCGCTTTTCTGCGCGGCGGCGAAGGCGCGGGTCAGCAGCGCGGCATCGATGTTCTGCGCGCCCGCGACCGTCTCGGCAAAGCCCTTGAGCAGCTGCGAGAGGATCACGCCGCTGTTGCCGCGCGCGCCCAGCAGGGCGCCGTAACTCACCGCGCGGGCGACGGCGGGCATGCTGCGCTCGTCGCAGGTGTCGAGCTCGCGCCGCACCGATTGCATGGTGAGGTGCATGTTCGTGCCGGTGTCGCCGTCGGGCACCGGGTACACGTTCAGGGCGTTGACCTGCTCGCGGTATACGCCCAGCCAGTCGGTGGCAGTACGGAACATCCGGGCGAGATCGGCGGGCGAGAGCGCCGCCGCAGAAGGCTGCTCAGGCACGCTGAACCCCCACGGCGTGGACGCGGGTGGCGGCGAGCTCGATGCCGGCCTGGTTCTTCACGACGTGCTCGACCCGGTCGGCGATGTTGCGCGCCACCGTCGGAATGCTCACGCCGTAGGCCGCCACGACGTAGAGGTCGGCCGTGAACCGGCCCCCCTCCCGGCCGATCACCACGCCCTCGCTGGCATTGGCCCGGCCCAGGACGCGGTACAGGCCCTCCTTGAGGTTGGCCGGGGCCATGCCCACCACGCCCGGAATCTCGTGGGCGGTGAGCCCGATGAGGGACGCCAGGGCGCCCTCGGTGATCTGTATGGAGCCACTCACAGTAAGCCGGAGTATAGGGCATGGCCCAAATCCGGTTTTACCGGACACCCGGCGTGGGCGTGGGGGCCGCCGCGTGCTCTACTCCCGCCATGCAACTCACAGACCGGCTGGACGCGGCAGACCTCACGCTGTCGTTCGTGACCCAGGACTCGGCCCTCCCGGAGCGCCTGACCCGTGGCCTGAAGCCCGGTGAGGTGCGGCTGACCCGCCGAGGCGAAAACGGTGACGAGGCGCTGGCACTGTTCCCCACGGCGGCGGCCGAGGCCCGCGACCTGGGCGCGGCCCTGAGCAAACTGGCGGGCGAACTGCGGGCGTCGGGCGTGCGGGTGCCTGCGACTGAGCACGCTGCCCCCCTGGCCGCGGCGGCCCTGGCTGCGGCGTGGCAGGACCGCCGGTACAAGGGCGAGCCGAAGGACATGTCCGCGCCCGAGGTGCACCTAGCCGTCGAGGGGCTGGCCGCTGAGGACGCCGCGCGGGTGCGCGCCCTGGCCGCCGGGGTGGAGTTCGCCCGCGAACTGGTGAGCGCCCCGGCCAACGTCCTGAACCCGGTCACGCTGGCGCGCGAGGCCCGCAGCCTGGAGCGGCTCGGTCTGGACGTGGACGTGTGGGACGGCGACGACATTGCGGCGCGCGGCATGGGCCTGCTCGTGGCCGTGGCGGCGGGCAGCGCCACCGGGCCCCGCCTGATCCGGGTGACACTGCCGGCACGCGGCTCCAGCGAACAGGGCAAGGCCGAGCACGTCATCGCGCTCGTCGGCAAGGGGATTACCTTCGACACCGGTGGCTACAGCCTCAAGCCGGCGGCGGGCATGTACGGCATGAAAAACGACATGGGCGGCGCGGGCGCGGTGCTGGGGGCCATGCGCGCCCTGGGTGAGCTACGCGCGCACATTCCCGAGGGGGTGGAGGTGCGGGCCTATGTCGCCGCGGCCGAGAACATGGTCGGCCCCGACGCCATGCGCCCCGGCGACATCTTCCGCGCGGCCAACGGGCTGAGTGTCGAGGTCACGAACACTGACGCCGAGGGACGCTTGGTGCTCGGCGACACGCTGACGGTCGCCTGCGACGAGGGCGCCACCGAGGTCGTGGATCTCGCCACCCTGACCGGCGCGAAGGTGACGGCGCTCGGTAGCGATATCGCCGCGCTGTTCTCCAGCGACGCGGCGCTCACGGCCCGCATTCAGGCCGGGGCCGAGGCGGCCGGCGAGTTCGTCTGGGAGCTGCCGCTGCACCAGCCGTACCTCAAGGCCTTTCAGAAGGCCACCCTCGCCGACCTGAAGAACAGCGACCTCGTGCCGGCCGGGGGCAGCATCAAGGCGGCGCTGTTTCTCCAGCAGTTCGTGACCCGGCCCTGGGCGCACATCGACATCGCGGGCAACGCTATCCAGGGCGAGGCCGCGACCGGCTGGGGCGTGGGCACCCTGGTCGAGTACGTGCTGGCGCGCCGCTGAGTACAGAAGCCGGGGCCGCGCCTGCCGCGCGCCCCGGTGCCCGAAGGTCTATTCATCTGGCAGCGGCTGTCACATCGGCGTGAGGAAGCGCCGGGTAGGCTGAACGGGTCTGTGAACGTTCCCCCTCCCTACGGCGGCCGCTGGCCCCTCAACTGGCCGGGCCTGCTGCTGGCGCTGGGCGGGTATATCGTCACCTTCTGGCTGATCCTCGGCATGATCCGGCAGGAGCCGGAGGCCAGCTTCCAACCGACAGTCCTGGGGCTGGGCCACCTGGTGTTGACCCTATTGCTGATCGTCTGCACCCTGTGGATGATCGCCTTCGCCTACGGGTTCCGCATCCGGGTGACGGTCCTTCAGGCGGTCACGGCCGGCATGCTGGCTGACCTGTTGTTCCTGCGCGGGGTCCGCTGCCTGTACGGGGTCGCCGGGTCGGGGGCGGTGGTCGAACTCGGGCTGTTGCTCGTTGCGTCCATCAGCCTGATCCTGCTCGTGACGAACAACAACACGGAGAACCTGCGCCGTGAACGGCAGGAGCGTCAGGCCCAGGAGACCGACGTGCTGACGGGCCTGCACAACCGCCGGGGTGTAGCGCGGCGCTACGCCGCCCTCCCGCCGGAGACGGCCCTGACAGTCGTGATGATCGACCTCAACGACCTCAAGGGCATCAACGACCTGGGAGGGCACAGCCTGGGCGACCGCCACCTGCGCGCCACGGCGCAGGCCCTGGAGGCGCATCTGCCGGCCGGGGGCTTTCTGGGGCGCTGGGGCGGCGACGAGTTCGTGGCCGTGCTGCCCGGTCACGCCGGGATCGGGCCGGTGTTCGGGCCGGTGCAGGCGCAGGTGCCGCACCCCGGCGGCCGGCAGCTGCCCTTCGCCTACGGCGCGGCGCAGGTGGGGGCCGCCACGCCACTGGACCGCGCCCTGGCGCTGGCCGATCAGCAGATGTACGAGGACAAAGCCGCGTCCACGGGCCGGGAGGGCAGCGCCGCTTCGGGCGAGGGCGTCAGCGATTTTCCGCACTTCCTGCTGGAGCTCAACTCGCTGCCCGCCATTCTGGAGCAGGGGCTGAGCCGCGCGGCCGACCTCGTGGGCTTCGAGGAGTGGTTCTACGTCGAACACGAGACCCACCGGCTCTTCAGCCGTAAGGGCCATGACGCTGATCTCGCGCAGGGAGTCGCGGCGTCCATCGCGGCGCCGGGCAGCATGCTCTCGCAGGTGCTGTCCCAGGGTGAATCCTTCTGGGCCGCCGACTATGAGAGCAGCCCCTATGCCCAGGCCGCCTGGGTCCAGCGCGGGCTCAAGAGCATCGTGATGACGCCCGTGCGGGCCCACGGCGAGGTGTGCGGGGCGGTGGCCTTCTTCAACCACCAGACCTGGCATTCCGTGACTCCCAAGGCCCGCCAGCTTCTGGGGGCAGTGGCGACCCACCTGGGCCACCAGCTCGAACGTGACGCCGCGCTGGGGCGCCTGGAGACCTCGGTCGAGGCGGTCCTGACCGGCCTGGGCACCATCCTGGAGGTCCGTGACCTGGAGACGGCGGGCCACACCGAGCGGGTCGTGTCGCTGGCCCTGCGGCTGGGCCGGGCGGCGGGGCTGGGCGAGACCGAGCTGCACGACCTGCGTCTGGGCGCGTACCTGCACGATATGGGCAAGCTGGCCATTCCTGACCGCGTGCTGCTCAAGCCGGGCCCGCTCGACGCCGCCGAATGGCGCCTCATGCAGACCCACAGCCGCGAGGGCGCCGTCATGGCCGCGCGGCTGCCGGCCCTGTCGCCGGAGGTGATCCGGCTGGTGCGCAGCCACCACGAGCGCTGGGACGGCCAGGGCTATCCCGACCGTCTGGCAGGCGAGGCGGTGCCCTACCTCGCGCGGATTTTCGCGCTGTGCGACGTGTACGACGCCCTTACGCACGCGCGGCCCTACAAGCCCGCCTGGACCCCCGAGGCCGCGCGCGCTGAACTCGCCGCGCAGGCGGGGCGGCAGTTCGACCCGGTCCTGACGGCGCTGTTTCTGGAGGAAGTCCTGGGCGGCGCTCAGGCAGCGCTCCGGATGCCGGATCAGCCACCGGCGGCCAGCGGGCCGGGTCTGAACTGAGAGCGCAGGAGGACCAGGCGGCCGCGTGCCCCGCCTGCTGTGGCCCTAATCCTACAGTGCCGGGTCCAGGCGGCCCCGTAGCAGCAGCTGCACGCGCTGGCCCAGCCGTTTGTATACCGGCGGAGCGTGGTGCTCGCGGAAGTCTACGGTGGCCTCCTCGCTGCCCACATCGTGGCCGTACTTCTCGGTCAGGAAGTAGCGGTGATCCATGACCCACAGGTACAGGTCGGCCTCGGTGCGGCCGGGAAAACGGTACATCACGTCGTGCAGGTCGAGGTTCTCGACGATCCGCAGGTACAGGCGGCAGTACCAGCTCCGGGTGGCCTCCTCCCAGGTGACGGGCGAGGCGTCGCCGCGTCCGGGCTTGCGGTCGAGGAAATACTGCCGGGTCCGGATGTGCTCCAGCAGCTTCTCATAGCGCCCGGGCGTCGTGAACAGGATGGGCCGGTGACCCGGCACCACGCGGTCGAGGCTGGTGGCCCTGAGAAACTGGGCGTACTCGCCCTTGATGATGAGGTCCTTGAGCGTGTCGCCCTCGTCGGGCGGGACCACGACGTTCAGCTCGATGACGTAGGCGTCGATGTATTTCTGGCCCTGGCGCCGCGCCACCGAGACGCGGTGGTTGCCGTCCTTGACGAAGTATAGCTCGCCCACCTTGTAGACCTGGATAGGCGGCAGTTCCTTGCCCTGGAGCTGCGCCGAACGCACGCCCACCCAGCGCTCGTCGAGGTGCCTTTCCTTGGGCAGGTAGTGGCGGTCGAATTCGCGGTAGCGGTCCACCGACCCGATGATGTGGTCCACCTCGATGGTCTGTAGCCCCAGCGTGTGTTCGCCCTCGGGCGAGAGGTGGCGGACCCAGTCGAAGGGCAGCAGTTCGTTGGGCTGACGGCGCAGGACCGCGAGCATATCGCGGACATCGCTGGCGAACCGGGCACGCTCGACCTCGTGTTTGGCCTGATTGAGAAAGGACATGCGGGCAACTCCTTGAGCAAGCGAGTATCGGCCGGGGCATGTTCGAACGGGGGAATATGGTGAACCCCGGTCTTGGTCTCCAGTCTACGCCGCCGGTCTTCCCCGATTCTGACTCGCGGGTTCATGCGGGGGCCGCGGCCGGCGTATGCTGCCCCGCGTGTCCGCTGCCCCCGCCTCTGCTCCGCGCGCCGCCCGCCTGACCCTGCCGGTCCTGGTCTGTCTGGGGGTGGTGTACGTCGTGTGGGGCAGCACCTATTTCGGGATCAAGGTCGCCATCGAGACGCTGCCGCCCCTGGGGATGCTGGGGGTGCGTTTCGGGCTGGCAGGGGCCGTGCTCATGCTCGCCCTGCGGCTGCGGGGCGCGGCGTTGCCGACCGCGCGGCAGTGGGCGGCGTCGGCGGCGGTGGGCCTCTTGCTGCTGGGCGGCGGCACGGGGCTGGTCACGCTGGCCGAGCGCGAGGCGAGCAGTTCGGTGGCGGCGATGGTCATCGCGGTCTCGCCCCTGTTCGCGGCCCTCTTCGCGCGGCTGTGGGGAGAAAAGACGGGGGGGCGGGAGTGGCTGGGGATCGGGGTGGGCCTGCTGGGCATCGCGCTGCTGAACGTGGGCGAGCTGCGCGCCACGCCCCTCGCAGCCCTGCTCCTTGTGTTGGCCCCACTGTGCTGGACCTTCGGCAGCCAGTGGTCACGCCACCTGAAGTTGCCGAGCGGCCTGATGGCGAGCGCCGCCGAGATGCTGAGCGGCGGGGCGCTGCTGCTGCTCCTGAGCCTGGCGACGGGCGAGAGCTGGCACGCGCCCAGCACGGCGAGCCTGTGGGCCCTGGCCTACCTGACGGTGTTCGGCAGTCTGGGGGCCTACAGCGCCTACATGTACCTCGTCGAGCACACCCGCCCCGCCCTGGCGACGAGCTATGCCTACGTGAATCCGGTGGTGGCGGTGCTGCTGGGCGTGGGCTTCGGCGGCGAGCATCTCGGGACGCTGGGCTGGGTGGCGCTCGTGGTCATCCTGGGCGGCGTGGTCCTCGTGGCGTGGCCGCGCCGCGAGCCGGCCGCCGCGCTGCCCCAGGAGCCCTAAGAGCCGCTCAAGCCCGAAGGTATGGCCCGGTACCCCACGCGACAGCCGCAGCCGTTAGGCTGCCTCCATGCTTGGCAAGTTCTTCAAGAAACCGGCCGACGACATGGGGGGGCGCGTTCCGCCCGGTCAGACCCTCACCACCCGCTTTCCGGTCCTCACCTACGGTCCGGCGCAGCACTACGACCAGAGCGAAGTGGTCGTGAAGATCACCGGACTGGCCGAGGAAAAGACCTTCACCTGGGGCGACCTGTTGGCCCTGCCGCAGACTACCCTGACCTATGACATCCACTGCGTGACCCACTGGAGCAAGCTCGACACGACCTGGACCGGGGTGCGCGTGACCGATCTGATGGAACACCTGAGCCTGCTGCCCGGCGCGTCCCACGTCATGCAGCACTCGGTCGGGGGCTATACCACCAACCTCAGCCTCGAGGATTTCGCGCGGCCCGAGAACCTGCTGGCCCACACCTTCGGCGGCGAGCCGCTGGCCCCCGAACACGGCGGCCCCCTGCGGCTGGTCGTGCCGCACCTGTACTTCTGGAAGAGCGCCAAGTGGCTGACCGAGCTGGAATTCATGGACCGCGACCGCGCCGGATTCTGGGAGAAGAACGGGTACCACATGCGCGGCGATCCCTTCAAGGAGGAGCGGTACGACGACGACTGAGGCGGGGGCCGGGGCCGACCTGACCGGCGGCGGCGAGTATCTCGTGCCCGACGTGCTGGAAGACGGCCTGACGCTGGTGCTCGTCGGCACGGCGCCCAGCCGGATCAGCGCGCGGGCGCGGGCCTACTACGCCAATCCCAGCAACAAGTTCTGGTCGACGCTGGCGGCGGTGGGTCTGACCCCCCGGCAGCTCGCGCCGCAGGAGTACGCCGCGCTGCCCCGCTATGGTATCGGCCTGACCGACGTCGCCAAGCGCCACAGCGGAGTGGACGCGGCCCTGCCGACCGGGGCCTGGGCACCCCACGAACTGCGGGACAAGGTGCGGCGCTACCGGCCCCGGCTGGTGGCCTTCACGAGCAAGCGCGGCGCGGCCGAGACGCTGGGGGTGCCGACCGGCCGCCTGCCCTACGGCCCACAGCCGGAGCCGCTGGAGGGCGCGGAACTGTGGGTCCTGCCCTCGACCAGCCCCCTGGGCCACACCCACTTTCAGCTCGGGCCGTGGGAGGCGCTCGCGGCGCGGGTCAGGGCGCTGCGGCCGGAAGGGTCAGCCGACACAGATACCGGTTGACCTTCCACGGAGAGGGCACCGCACTGACCACGAAGCCCAAACGGCGGTAGAAGCCCACTGCGCCGTCATCCGTCTGTGCCCAGATGCTCCGGACCGCCAGGGCTTTGGCGGCCGCGTACACCAGCGCGCGGCCGTACCCCCGCCCGGTATGTGCCGGGGCCGTACCGATGTGCCGGAGTTCGGCGCCCGGTCCGCCGGCTTCCAGGTGGACCCCCGCTGCGCTGACCACCACGCCCCCGATCTCCCAGGCGAAGACCTGCCCGCCCGCGCCGCTGCGGTAGGCAGTCAGCTCCTGCTGCACTCGCTCGGGGTTAGGAAACATCGCGCGGGCGAGCAGTGCCCCGAGTTCGGGGGTCAGGGCAGGGGAGACGAGCAGGGTCATGCCCCAGCATCGGGGAGGCACAGGCCATCCGGCATCGGCCAGAACGCGGATGAGGTCGGGAGTCGTTGCCCCAGGCCTGCCCGTTACTCCCCGGCCGGCAGCGTCTGAAGGGTGCGTACCGGCAGCGCCAGAGTCGCGCCCGCACGCCCGAAGGCCGCCAGTACCCCGGTCAGGTCACCGCCGGCCCGCTCGACGAGCCGCGCGAGCGCGAGCGCGGTGCCGCCCGAGGCGATCACGTCCTGCACGATGGCGACCCGCTTTCCCCGCAGCCGCTCGGCGTGTGGGCCGTCGAGCCACAGCGTCTCGGCGACGCCCAGGGGCATGCTGGGCACCTCCTGAATAAGGGGGGACTGCATGTAGGTGCGGCGTTTTTTGCGGGCGGCCACGTAGGGCAGTCCACTGCGGTCGCTCAGTTCGTGCGCCAGGGGTAGGGAGTTGGTCACGACGGTGAGCAGTATCTCGGTGCCTTCCGGGATCAGGGGGAGCAGCGCCCCGGCCGCAGCGTTCGTCAGTTCGCTGTCGCCGATGAATTCGACCAGCGGCACGCGCCCGGCATTGCCGACCTGCACCGTGGGAAGCTCGCGCCGGACGCCGCCGACCGTAATGCTCAGGTTGTTCATGTCCCCAGAGTAGCGGCCGGCGAGCCCGCGCTGTCCGGTTCAGCCGACCTCTTTGGGTCCCTTCAGGCCGGTGCGGCCCTCTCGGGCGTGCAGCACGGCCGCCACGTCGGCGGGCGACACCCCCACCTCGGCCAGCGCGAACAGCGTGTGGAACAGCAGGTCGGCCGCCTCGGTCGCCAGCTCGGCGCGGTCGCCGTTCTTGGCGGCCAGCAGCACCTCGCCCGCCTCCTCGCTGATCTTCTTCAGGACCCGGTCCAGGCCACCGGCGTGCAGCCGCGCCACGTAGCTGTTTTCCGGCAGGGTGGCGAGGCGCTCGGTGATGGTCGCGTACACGCGCTCCAGCGTGCCGTCCAGGCCGGTGCTGCCGGTGTCCTGTGCATGCATCAGCGGCGTGTGAAAGCATGAATACGCGCCGGTATGGCACGCCGGGCCGGTCTGGAGGACGCGGTACAGCACGCTGTCGCCGTCGCAGTCGGCCTGTACGCCGACCACCTGCTGCGTGTGGCCGCTCGTCGCGCCCTTGACCCACTGTTCGGCGCGCGAACGGCTGTAGTACGTCGCCTCGCGGGTGGCGAGGGTGCGCTCCAGCGCGGCGCGGTCGGCATAGGCCTGCATCAGGACTGCGCCGCTGCCGGCGTCCTGGGTCACGACCGGAATCAGGCCACGTTCGTCGAACTTGAGAAGGGACAGGTCAGAACTCATGGCTACCTCGGGAAAGGGGCCGGGCGGGCTGGCCGCCGGGCTGGAGATTCGGGAAGGGAAAACGGGAAGGCGCAGGTGGGGCGGGCGCTCAGCGGGCCGGCCACTCGGGGCGCACAGGCAGACCCTCGCCGTGCAGGTACGCCTTGACCTGCGGCACAGTCAGCTCGCCGAAGTGAAAGACGCTGGCAGCCAGCGCGGCGTCGGCCAGACCCACGGTGAGGACGTCGCGGAAGTCCTCCAGGCGCCCGGCCCCGCCCGAGGCGATCACCGGCAGGTCGACCTCGCGCGCCACCGCCGAGGTCGCCTCCAGGTCAAAGCCTGCGCGGGTGCCGTCGGCGTCCATGATGTTCAGGCAGATCTCGCCCGCGCCCAGGCGCTGTCCCTGCGCGGCCCACTCCAGCAGGTCCAGGCCGGTGTCCACCCGGCCGCCGCCGAGGTGGACGGTCCAGCCCTGCCCACCGGGGCGGCGCTTGGCATCAATGCTCAGCATCACGCACTGGGCGCCGTGGTGGTCGCTCGCCTCACGGATGAGTTCGGGACGCCGCACCGCGCCGCTGTTCACGCTGATCTTGTCGGCCCCGGCCAGCAGCAGTTGCCGGAAGTCGGCCAGGGCGTTCACGCCGCCGCCCACCGTCAGGGGCATCATGACCTGCTCGGCCACGCGCGCGGCCACGTCCAGCATCAGGGAGCGGCCCTCGTGGGTGGCGGTGATGTCATAGAAGACGAGTTCGTCGGCCTGCTGCGCCTCGTAGGCCTGGGCCAGTACCAGGGGGTCGCCCGCGTCACGGTGGTTCTCGAAAAACCGCACGTTCTTGACCACACGGCCGCTCTGCACGTCCAGACAGGGAATGATGCGCTTCGCCAACACGCCCGGCAGTGTACGCCCCACACGCCGGTACGCCGCGCCGCCTGTGCAGGCGTGCCGGACGGCCGGCAACCAAAGGTGCCCGGCAGCGCAGCGATTCTCAGAAAGCCTTGATAGAATCTTTAATGGTGACAGCGCAGACCTGTAGCTGGGGAGGCAGTGTGGAGCGGCGACGAATTCTTCTGATCGACGACAATCCTAACGATGTCGAGCTCGCGCTCGACGCCCTCGACGTGTCTCCGGAAACGGACGTCCGGGTGGCGAACAGTGGGGTCGAGGCCATCCGGTTGCTGCTCGACCGCACCGAGCCGCTTCCGGATCTGATCCTGCTCGATCTCAAGATGCCGCACATGGACGGATTGGCCGTGCTCGACGCCATCCGGGGCGAGGCGAAACTGCCCGACGTGCCGGTGGTGATGCTCACGACAAGCGGCGACGAGCGCGACATTCAGGCGTCGTATGCCCATGGGGCGAGCGGCTACGTGGTCAAGCCCCTGGAATTCGGGCAGTTCCGCGCGGCGATGGCCACCATCCAGGCCTTCTGGATGGGCCTGAACCGCCGCCCCGACCTGCACTGAGAGTCCTGTGCTTCCGGGGGCCAGGCCAGGCCTTGCGCGGCCCTTCATGCCCCCGCACGCCCCACGGACGCGCCGCTAAGCTGGCCCCATGCGCGTGTATATCGGTTGCGGCGGCTACAGCAACGACGACTGGACGGCCCCGGGCCTGATCTACGAGGGCGTCAAGAAGGATCAATTCCTGGAGACCTACGCTGGGCATTTCGACGCCGTGGAACTCAACAGTTCCTTCTATGCCATTCCCGGCCTCAAGGCGTTCGAGGGCATGGCCCGCAAGTCGGGCGGGCGCACGCGCTTTGCCGTGAAGCTGAACAAGGCCTTCACCCACGACCGTGCGCCGACCGACGCCGACTTCGACCGGATGCTCCAGAGTCCCGAGCCGCTGCGCGAGGCGGGCGTGATGGGGCCGTATCTGGCGCAGTTTCCGTACTCGTTTCACCGCACGGCGGAGAACCGCAAATACCTCCACGGTCTGACCGAGCGCTTTGCCGGCCACGAACTCGCGGTCGAGCTGCGGCACGCGAGCTGGGACAAGCCCGAGGTCCGTGAGGGCATGGGCGAATACGGCCTGATCTGGGTCAGCCCCGACTATCCGCCCCTGGGCGGGATGCCCGAGCCACAGGTGCACGTGACTGGTGACGTGGGCTACCTGCGCCTGCACGGCCGCAACAAGGGCACGTGGTGGGAGGGGGGCAGCGCCGCCGAGCGTCACGACTACCTGTACTCCCGCGCCGAGATGGACGAGTGGGCCGAGAAGATCGCGCTGGTGGAAGGCGACCTGAGCGAGCTGTACGTCTTTTTTCAAACAACCTCCGCTAAGGGGTCACGAGACGGATTCACTCACTTCCTCGGAAACATCCGCTACTTCCAGAAGATGATGGGAGAGAAGTTTGGGTACGTCGCACCTGCCGGGGCAGAAGAACTAGACCGCCTCCTGTAGACTCTCCTTGTCCGTAGGTTGCTTACCCCTCCCTACAGGACACTTCCAGCTAGGGCAGCCCTCCAAGGTTGCCCTACGATTTTTTACCCCGGCCAAAAAAAGCCCCGGATACGCTCCGGGGTTCTTTCATGCAAGCAGGCTGCCTTGTACCCGCTGTTCGGTTAGAGAGGTCTGTAGGTCCGTCATCTGCTCACTCAGGCCCTCCAACATCTTTGACAGCGCCGCACACTCCCTCTCCAACTCTGCCCTCTGCGCCTCCAAGACCCTATGAGTCTCAAGAAGGGCGTCTACTAGCTGGTCTGTCCTGTCCATCAAGGAAACAATATCCCCGGTAACGCCTTCTGCTAAGTCCTCTAGTCTTGCTTCTGTCTTATCCTGCCTGCTTGTTAGATGTAGTAATAGTTGTTTAATCATGACTACAGTTTAAAGTAGCTTGGTGAATAAGTCTAATCACCTCTTGGGTAGGTCAATGTCCCTAAGTGCAAGATTTATGGTCTTCTTACTGAGCCTAGTAGCATCTTCTGAGCTACTGATGAAACCTCCGAAAAACCTGTCAAATTGGATGCTATCCATATTTATTGCGTCTTGCTCGTTATTTATCTCTTCGGCTAGCCTAACTAATCTATTTACAACTATAATAGAATCATAATAAGCATTTCTGGTGTCTTCTGCCAGGAGTGATACATACTTCTCGTTAGGCTGCTCTAGTCTTAGAAGTTCTCTTCTAAGGGCACCTACCGAGTAGATAAACTCTGTTTCTGGTTGGTAATTAGGTTGGTCGGCAGCCTGACTAAAACTTGTATAATACCTGTCTATGAGTCTAATAACTTTATACAAGTATCCTGCTATTTCTTCAAAGCCTTTATAACGTTCCTTGTAAAATATGTCGTATTTTCTGCCTTTGTTGGCAAGCCCAAAACCTACCCAAGCCCCTAGGAGTGCAAGTAAACCAGTAAGGACGGCAGGGGCAAAGGCCGTAAAGAGAGCCTTCTGAGTCAATCCCCAGAAGACGACGGGTGTGGGGTCTACCGTAGGTAGTGGCGGCATGACTAAGGATACAGAGAGGACAGGATGTATGTTGCTTACTTGCGGGGCAAGTCAACGTCCCTGAACGCCGATTCAATGAGAGCCTCTGCTTTCTGCTCCAAGTCTGCAAGGTCAGAGTTCAGGCGCTCAATCTTCCCTCTAAGAACTTCGGGGTTTGTTTCTTTATCCGGCTTTTGACCCTGCCAAACTATTGACTGCATGTAGAGTTTAGTTTTGAAGTGGGCAACAAGAAGATGACCAAGATTGTTCTTAGACTCGTCTGATAAAAGAACTGCACTACTTCTGTTAGCTTTGGTCTCTTCCAGCATTAACACTTTATCCTCGGCAAACTCACCAAAGACATACAGTCCTTCCGGGTCAGTTCTGGTCTCTGATGCAAGATAAATCCTGAACTCCTTGGAAGTGTCTCTAATGCTATATGCGTATGTTGCTATAGCTTCAAAGCCTTTAAACCGCTCTCTATAGAGGATTTCGTACTTCCTTCCTCTGTTGGCTAAGTCAAACCCTATCCAAGCCCCGAACAGAGCACCTAAAAGAGTGAGGATAGGAGGGACGAAGAGCCTAAGGAGTTCAAGAGTCCAGTTGACGGCAGCCGGGGAAGGAGCCGGAGCGGGGGCGACAGGGACAAGAGTAGTCAACGCTGTAATACCCCAGAGGACGGAAACCATACGGCACTATACCCAGTCCCTATACCCAACCAGATACCCCCTGTAATTTGCGTGGTTAGTTACAGGGGGTTTTCTACGCCGTCCTGCCCTACTGGTAGAGCCTTGCTGCCTAGGAGTTTCTCCCCGGAGCAAGAACCTTGTTCACTCATGAGGAACTAACCCAGGTGTAGTAAGGTCAAGGACTGAGGTTAAAGAGGTAGGTGGTACTCCGGGGTTTTAGGGTGTCGGTTTGTACGACAGGCTAGCAGGGCTGTAAGTTCCTCCGGGATTTGAGAACCGAGTAGGAGAGCTACTAAGGCTCTTCTCTAATCTGGGGTTTTATCTTTTCTATCTCTAGCAAACACCCAAATACGGTATTTGTTTATTTATCTTTGTTTACTTCTCTTTGTTTATTTACAGTCAGTATTTTGTACCACCCCTAGTCAGTATTTTGTACTACCCCTAGTCAGTATTTTGTACCGCTTGGGAGAGGTAGTCAGTATTTTGGACTAGCTCCTTGGAAATACCCTCTTAAATCCCCGCAGATAAAAACTATCGGTACTTTTGAGCTTTTCAGAGCTTACTGTTAAACTGTTATTTACAAGAAGTAATAAGAGTAGAGTTATGGGTATTGACTTATGAATATCAAGAGTGTATACTATTAACAACTAAGGGTACTAAAGCAATCATAAGCGGCAGAGATGCCGCCTCCTTTTTACCCTTATTGTCTGACATTCTTGGAGACTACAACTATGAACAAAGAAGAGAGAGTAACCCTGAGGATAACCTCAGAGTTGCGGAAAAAACTTGAGCACGAAGCTAGGTGTAGTGGAATCACCCTTAGTAAGATGATTCATCATCTATTAGAACAACAGCTTAATAGGAGATAATATGATTAATAATAAAACCCTTAGTACAAAAGAAAAGCAAGGATTCTTCTACTTCTTGAATGATTTTGTAGATGACAACCACATAGCAGGAATGGGAGTAAAGGCTTACGCTGTTTACTCTATTATCAAGAGACATGCGAACTACGCCGAGCATACTGCTTTTCCTTCTTATACTACTATCTCTGAGAGAACGGGACTTAATAGGACTCAGATTAAAGAAGCTCTAGACGTGTTGGAACAAGGGCACTACCTCACGATAGACAAGAAGAAGGTCAAGACGGGCGAGCAAAACCACTATACCGTTATTGACTTTTCAGATGTAAAGGCGCTCACCCCTAAGAAGGGTAAGAACAAGCTCACCAAGAGAGTTAATGGTAAGCAGGGGCAAGAAGCAGCGGCCCCCAAAGAAAAAACTCAGGTAGAAGAGGTCAAGATTGAAGAGCTTATAGCTACTCCTTCTTCATCTCTCTACGAAGCTTACAAAGCAGCCGTCATGAAGCACGTTCTTCATTCTGACGTGAAGCTATGGAGCGAGAAGACCTTTAACACCAAGGCTGAGAAGCATGATAAGGCAAAGCTACAGATAGCCTATGAACTTCTTCTCAAGGAGCAGAACAAGACTTCTGCAAAGGTATACCTTCTTAGCCCTGAACAGCTTATTAGCGCCTATTACCCAAAGGTTATGAACGTGATTACTACTAGAAAGGCTGATGTAGAGAAGGAAAAGGCAGAAGAGCTACATAAGAAGGTTCAAGAAATATCCTTCAAGGAAGCAGCATCAAGAGGATTTGTTACGGAGAGTGAGCTAAAAGACTTCATGGAATTAAACGGAAAACTCAATACTACTCAGAAGTCAGGTGGGTATAACATTAGGTGGGATGAGATTAAGCCAAAAATGGTAGAAGCTTATAGGGCCATTAAACAAGAGATTCAGGCGGCAAGTGGCTTCTGATGAACATAAAGACAATCAAGGAAGCACTCATGGAGAGGGAAGAACTGCCCCTCTCCGATATTGATAAGTACGAAGTGGAGACCACCTATACAGACTCTTACGGGGATGGGTACTACCAAGTCTATCTCAAGCTAAAACTCCGGAAAGGAGAACCTTTATCTTTTCAACAACCTAAGCTATAATGGTAGTACATCAAGGAGATAACATGAATAAAGAATCTGCCCCTATAGAAGCAAGACTATATGTAAGTAGGATACTTCGCCTACTAGAGCATATGGAGAGCAATAAAAACCCAGATGCAGGAAGTTACCAGACAAAAGAAACTTCCCGGATACTTAGGGAGTATGTAGATGTTATTATAGGTGAAAAGTCTCTCAGAACTGTATTTGAGAGAGTAGTCTAAGATAGGAGCCGCAGAGGCTCCTTCTATCAATCTAAGGAGACAACATGATAAATACAAGAGAGCAAGTAATAGCAGCATACAAAGAGCTTTACCCGGAAGGTAAGTTAGATAGGATAATTATAGAAGGAATAGAAGAGAAGGCTAAGATGCTGGGGAAGGATTTTGAAGACTTTGACTACAAGCTTTACGGCCCTGAGAGTTATAGGTGTGTAGACTTCTACCCTGATGGTACACCTATTGAGCCTAGAGTAACTAGACCTACTGTTACTGTACGTGCCGAGAGAGCAGATGGAACCCCTGTAGCTGGATTTAAAGTAGAAGTAGATGACTACATAGAATGACAACAGGGGCCGCAAAGGCTCCTTATTAATTGGAGAGTAAATGACGCTGGTAATTCCCCGCAACCTACAAATAAAGGAGGGTTTCAAAAGATACAAGAACGTGGTTAGAGACCCTGATACAGACGTGATAGTCAACTACCTAGAGGGTAATGCTCGTTGGTACGGTCTCTTCTCTGGGGAGACCTTCTACGGTAAGGCGGGTAAGCTCTGGTGCCTTTACGAGAATCTCCAAGGTGAAGAAGAAAAGCTCTTCCTATCCTCTATAGACCTCTCAGAGTACGAGTTGCTCTTGCTCGGCAGAGACCTGGGTGTCATCAAGCCTTTGTTTGACAGCAAGCTCATGGATACCAAGAGGAAATCTCCTACCAACCGGAAGCCTTTTCATGGGGTCACTTTTGAGGCGAGCCGCAAAGGGTCTAAGAAGTGGAGTACCTCCGTCCGGCTCCCTGACGGCACCTACAAGAAGCTGGGGTACTTCCAGACGGAGCAGGAGGGCAAGGACGCCCAGGCGCTCTACCTAGAGAACCTCCACCCCCAACTCCCCCCTTCATCCTCCGCATTTGAGGCAACGCCGAGAGAGTACCGGGCTTAAAATCCCCGCATGAGAAAAATGATTCTGCTTGCCCTTGCCTCTCTGGCCTCGGCGGGGGCTGCTCAAAGCATAGACTGTTCTACTTTTGAGGTTAATAGCCACGCCTTACTTAGGTACAAGCAAGTGGGGCCATCTCCTAGTACGGGTAAAGAAGTAGTAGTTAATTTGACTACTACCCCTATTAATCTTTCTGCTTGCGGGTACAAGATTTTCTCTGACGGTAAGATGTTTAAGTATACTGCTCCTAGTCAGGAAGCTCTCTTTAAATTGGTCAATTTCTCCTCTTTTCAAAACGGTAAGACCGTTAGGAGTGAGTTGAACTTTGCCTTTGTTGGGAAGTCTGGATTTACTGACCCTTATGACCTTAGTAGCTCGTATATTGAAACAGTATGGTTCAACTATAACCCCGTTACGGGGGAAGTAGGTACTATGGACCGCTTTCAAACCAACTATACGAGCATGAAGTTGCTCAAAGATGCTACGGCTGTATACAAGGTTGATGGTGGACCTACAAAGTTCTTCTACTATAAGGGTGTAATCAATAGAGACCCTATTATAGGAGCTAAGATTGTAGACTTCTATGTAGATAGAAAGGGCTATGAGGATGGTTTTGATAGACTACGCATTGATAATTCTACCCATACCATTACTATCTGGCAAAAGCACGCCTTCCCTACGAAGTAAGGAGAATATATGAAAACTGTAGTGGCCCTTCTTTCCTTCCTGAGCTTTTCCCTTGCCTCGGCTATTACTCCATCTCAACTGGTACAAATAGTCATGCAGAAGACTGATTTGTACGCTGAGGGTTCTGCTGCTTGCGATGACGCAGAGAACACGCTTAGACGTATCACGTACCCTCAAAACCCCAAGGGACTTACAAAGTTCATCAAAACCTATAAGTACACGTCAGACAGCATCTTTGGCGTCATGGCAAAGTCTGAGATAGAGCGGGCTGTATCCTCGTTCTCTGACCTTAGGTGGACTGGGGCAAGCTGGAACCCTTGGAGAACGATTGATACCATTGGTATTGATGAGTTGCGGCCTTACATGTTCTATGTAGAGGTTATTGAGCCTGAGTATGATGAGATTGATACAATAGACTTCACGAGTGTCTGTATTACTGTAGTTGCGCTCAAGTCTAGCTAGTCTTACATCTATAATCTTGTCCCTAGGCTAGTTCCTAGGGGTTTTTGATATTTCCAGAATTAAGGAGGATAATAGTAGTAACTTAAAAACAAAGAGGTTACTACTAATGGAAGCAGAATGGACTAAGTATCATGATATGGGGGTTATATGGGAAGATGATTTTGAGAGAATGACTTCTTCGTTTAGCATGATGTACAGGCAGAAGAATAGGTACAGCACGTATGACTTTAAGTTCTACGAGGGTGTCATAGAACTCAAGCATAGGCAGTTCACCTTCACCAACTTACCTAGCGTCTTCATCAAGAAGGATAAGTACAACAAGCTTAGGCAGCATCCTGGGGCGCTCTACTTCAACAGGTTTGCAGACGGCTCTATGTACGTCGCTGACCTCAAGGCGATAAAAACCCCCCTGGAAGAGGAAGAAATGAAGGTCAAGAATGGACCCTTGACCCTTAACCTCCATATTCCCAAGAGCTTTTTTATTTACCTGCCTGATGAGAATAGCGTGAGGTCATACCTTACGAATGAAAAGGACAGGCTCTACAGACAAATCTACAAAGGTGATACCAATTAAACAAGTTATCAAAGATGTAATAGAAGTGAACAAGGTGACTAAGAGGGAGTTCAACTCCCTTGTAGGCATGTTGCCCAAGGCGCAAAGGGACAAGTCATCACTACAGCATAATAGGAAGTTCATTACCGCTATCGTTCGGTCTGGTCTCAAGCTGCCTTACGTGCATAGGGTGGCATGTAGGAAGTGTCTTACCCGCTTCACGCCTCATAACCATTGGGTGAAGGACTGCTCCAACTGTAGACCCAGGCCAACAGAGAAGGTGGACTTGTCCCCGGAAGACTGTAAAGAGCTTGGTATGAGCTTTGATACAGCTACCACTAACCACCTATTCTTACCCGAGTCCTATAGGGACTGGTACAACGCCTTAGTAATAGAGGATTAATACCGCTATTAGAATAGGGATATGCTTAGTAAGAAAATATCCCCGCTAGAGAAAAAAGAATTGAAGGAGGCAGCACGAAGACAGGGAGTAGATATACACTCCCTCTATTCTTATGAGTATGCCCAGACTCGGAACCCGGCAAGCATCAAAGAGTTTGTCTGTATTTCCAAGTTGAACAAGGAGCAGGTTGTAGGGGTACTCATACCGTACTTCAAGGCGCTTGGTTACATAGGGGCTATCTCAGTCACGAAGAGGCCGGAGAGTGCATGGAGCATCAACCTCAGCAACAGAGTAAGGGATGTGTAGGAAGAAGTCCTACCCTACTAAACTAGATGCTCTCCTTAAGCTCCTTCGTCTTCACTCTAGCAGCACTCCACGAACAGAGACCAGAGCTTATCTCTGCTCCGAGTGCGGGAAATACCACCTTACAAGCCAAAGAGGATAATATGACAAGAAAAACCCCGGAAAGAGAAACAACAGAAGTAGTCCTACCAGATGGAAAGAAGGTAGTAGGTGGAGTATTGGAAGGTACTCCTAACCTGCCTCTGTATGGAAGGAAGAAGAGCATATCAGAGTACAACCTGAACTTGACTCCCGAGGAAGTAGCAAGGCTTGTAGGTAGTGACGCTGCTCTACAGGAGTAAGTATGCCTAAGAGGAAATACTCAGATGATGAACTCTTCCAAGTCTGGGTATCTCTGGGAGAGGATAGGAGTATACAGAAGGTGGCAGATGTAGCGGGTATGGCATATATAACTATCGCTAAAAAGAGTGGTAAGTATAATTGGAAGGAAAGATTACAGGGTATGCAGGAAGAGAATAAAAACCTTATTACTGCTCTTGTAACTGATAATTCTAATGCTATTGCTTTGAATGAAAGTATAGTTTATAGGGGAGTGAGTGAGACCTTCCTTAGAATCTTCCAAGAGTCTCTGCCTCTGCTCAAGCCTACGGATAATCCCAGGGAGCTTAAGACCTACCTTGATATGTACCGCCTGATTAACGGTCAACCTACCGACATAAGCAGGCAGGAGGTAGCTACCGTCTCCCAGGAGGCTGTAGAGGCCCTGACAGACGAAGAGCTTTTCTCCATCCCTGAGGAAGTGTTGAACCGTCTCCAAGCCTGAGGATGCACACTAATTAGTGTTATTGAGCAGCCCAAGCAGAGGCCGAGGCTACAGGAGCCTCTAGGAGGCTGAGCAGGAGACAGGGTGGACACTCTGCCCACTCCTGCCTTCACCCTAGCCTTCCTGTCCCTCCTGGGAGCTTCCTTCCAGGCTCAGGCCCCAGCAAAAACCCCGGAGTACAACAACAACCCCTAGCCTTCTACGGTTAGGGGAATCTAATTAGCAGGACGTATTGATAATGCAATTGAACAAAGAGGATGCACTAAGAATAAAAAAGGAGAAGGGTAGAAGAAGCTTTGAGTATTTCCAACGTCATGTACTAGAAATCCCAGAGGACTATATACAGCCTCATCAGAACGATTGGGTAGCAGCCTTTGAGGACTACTCCAAGGTCATGCTCCTTGCTCCGAGGGCACACCTCAAGTCTTCTACCTTGACCTCCTATCTCTTATGGAAGATTCTCTACAATCCAGAACTTAGAATCCTCCTGATAACCATATCCGATAGCAGAGCAGCCGAGATGCTACAGAAGGTCAAGGCTGAGCTAGAAAAACCCGCAGTCAAGAAATACTTTGGCAACGTCAAGGGTACAGGGATATGGAGTACAGAGGGACTTACTCTTAACCGTAAGACAGTACAGGTGGAGCCTACAGTCAAGGCTATAGGGATTGGAACGGCCTCCGTAGGTTCAAGGTGCGACATTCTTATAGCTGACGACTTGACGGACGCCTCCAAGGCTGACAGTCCAGCGGAGAGGGCAAAGCTCTCAAGTAAGTTCTTCTCTGAGCTTGCGCCTCTTGTTTTAGCCGGAGGGAAAACAATAGTCCTGGGAACAAGGAAGAATAAGGATGACTTGTACTCTGAGATTCTCAAGAACAACTCCTTCTATTCTATCGTTCAACCTGCTATTACCAACTATCACCCTGATGATATTGAGTTTGAGTACATCAAGGATGACAACGGGGTAATCAGGGACATAGTGATTAAAACCCCTGATGTAGAGGTCTTTGCGCCTCAGCTAACAGCTACAGGGTGTGACCTGAAATCTCTTATCAAGATGAGAGCGCAGATGGGAAGCACTCAGTTCCTCAGGGAATACCAGAACGATATAAGCTCCTTCCTCGGCTCAAGCCTCAAGGAAGAGTGGCTTAACTACGTTGATGAAACCCCCGCCTTGAATGAGCTAGACCTCTATATGGGTGTTGACTTAGCGATTACAGAGAAACAATCCTCTGACTTTACTGTCATTGTCACTATTGGGAAGCATAAGAAGACTGGCCTAATCTATCTACTAAAATTAAATAGAGTACGTTCTGACTTCCCCACTACAATAGAGAATATCAAGAAGGAATATGGGTACTGGAAGACCAGAGGGTTTACCCCTAAGAAGGTCATGATTGAGACCGTAGCCTTCCAGCTTGCCACCTTCCAAACTCTCAGAGCATCTACCAACATTCCCGTAGTGAAGAGCAACTCCTTGGGGAAGAAGGAAGAGCGTATCAACTCTATGGCCGTCTTCTTTGAGAACGGTAAGGTAAATATCTCCAAGGATTTTGACCCTGAGGAACTCTTTAAGACTGAGTGGTTGAACTTCCCCAGCAAGAAGACTCATGACGACATTCTAGACGCCGTAGAAATCTCACTAAGGGCTGTACTCTCTACCTCATCAGGTAAAACTATTCAGTACACCACCTACTAAGGTAATATGACAAATACTATTAAACTCATTCCCTCTGAGCAGTTAGAGATGAAGAGGGCTGCTAAACTAAGGAGATACTATAAGGGAGACTTTGCAACAGATTACAACGGCATTCCTCCTGAGAAGGGAAGGACTGTCTCCCAAGTCCTCAAGACTGACAACGTTATTGCAAGGACTGTCAATAGATACGCCTCTAGCGTGCTCGGGAAGTACGCCTATGTTGAGTTTGACAACGAAGACCTAGAGGCCGTCTCTAAGGCTTGGGCTAAGAAGATAGACCTTGCCTCCAAGCTGCTGACTATAGCCCGCTATCAGTCCCTCTATGGGGGAGCAGTAGTGAAGCTTATATTCAAAATCCCCGATAGACTAAGGAACAAGGATGGTAGTTACTCCTTATCCTCAAACCCAGAAGATATAACTAAGTATGTAGACCTAGCTGTTTTTGGGATGGATAGAGCCTTGGTTAGGTATGATGACTACAACAACGTTGAGGCTATCGTTATCAATCTGGGTAAGAGGTTAGAAGTCTTCTACGCCGATAGGCTAGAGGTATACGAGGCCGCTAATCTTGGGGCAGAGTGGAAGCTGAAAGAGACAATAGACAACCCAGTAGTAGGGGTGCCTCTCGCCTTCTTCGTTCCCAATATCCAGCTTGGAACAGATAGCCTCTCAGACGTAGCGGATATATCCACCCTTCAAGAGGCCCTCAACAACGCTATTACCCAGCTAAACAACAACGTTACCCTTCATGGGTCTCCCCAATGGTATGCAATTGGGGTTGATGCTCCTGTAGATGATGACGGCAACCCCGTTCCTTTTCGCTTTGGCGCTGGTCAGGTGCTCCACTCAGAGAATGCAAATGCCCAGTTTGGGAAGACGGGCGTTGACAGACTGGACGCTGGCGCTATTGATGCCCTAACCAAGCAGATAAGCCTAGCTACCTACAGCCTCTCCCTGCTTACCGGAACTATCCCGAGCGGGGAAGCTCTGGTACACCTCTCCCGAGACTTCAACGCCTACATAACGGAGAAGCAGGGCAAGGTAGAGAGGTTCCTTGAGAGCCTGTACGGAGCCTTCCTGGGGCTGCTGGATTACCTGTTCAACACCTCAACCGAGGGAGAGACCTTCCGTACCTTCGTCGCCGGGTACAACCCCCTCAAGGAGAGAAGGGACTTTGAAGAGGCGTTCCAGCTTTACAGCGCCGGAGCACTCAGCCTCCGCACCCTCCTTGACACCTCAGACATTATCCAGACTACCCAGGATGAGCTAGACCGCCTTGCCGAGGAAGGCAAGTCCCAGGTTGAAGAGGCTATCTAATGGACCTCTCCGGCCTGGACAAGTCCATCTTTGAGGCCCTGGAAATCATCCTAGGGAAGTCCTTGAAGGCTGACGCTGCCCTCTTGGAGCAGAACCTAGACTTCATCCTCTCTAACCTTGACAACGCCGAGCTACTCAAGGAGTTCTTCTCCAAGGATGCCGCAGACCTCAAGGACGCCTTGACGAAGAGGAAGAGACCTAAGAGCATCTCCGCTAAAAGGTATTTAGTAGTTAGAGAGGCGCTCGTAGGAGTGATAGAGGCCCTATACGCCGGAGAAGTACAGAGGGTTTTAGAGCAGGCAGAGAGGGCTAAGCTCACGCCTAAGCAGCGTCAGAGCCTTCTTACTGCTAGTCAGTTTATGAATCCCGACATTACCAAGCGGTTCTTGACTGACGCCCTGAGGACCAAGCATCAAGAGGTAGCTCTCTCGGAGAGAATATGGGACTTCACCCAGCTTCCGAAAGAGACTCTTCTTGACCTAGTGAGGACTGGCGTAGCCGAGGGTAAAAACCCCCAGGTTATAAAGAGCATCATCAGGAAGCAGCTACTAGACCAATCGGAGTACAACGTAAGAAGGCTGGTAGTAACTGAGAGCCGTAGGTTATGGCAGGAAGTCCAGACGGAGGCGTACTCGGAGTTCAAGCACATTAAGTACGTGCGCCTTAAGCTGTCTCCAAAGCATAAGGTTAAAGACATATGTGATGAATGGGTATCCAAGGGCCTTATACCCTTTGAAGAAGCTCCTAAGATGCCTCTTCACCCTAATAGTAGGAGCATCCTCCAAGCCGTACCAACCCCTACAGAAGAGTGGAAGAAGGACATGGGCATATCTTAGGAATAGATATGTACAGCATCTACTATAATTATAAATAAGGTTAACCAACCAATTTAAACGCTGATGACAGCAACTTAAGGATGTGATGGCACAACTTATGACAGAAAGAAACTACACCCCAGAAACACTAGAAGAAGCTATTGAGGTAATACAAGACCTCAGAGGCGACAACAAGAAGCTAAGGGGTAAGAACACCACGCTTAGAGAGCAGTTGGCAGAGTACGGCGATGACGCCGAGAATGTCACCACGCTTAAGGCAAAGCTTACTGAGCTTCAAGAGAAGCTAACAGAAGCAGAGACGTACAAGACCAAGTACGAAGAGATTAACACCCAGTTTGAAGAGGTCAATTCAAAGGTGACGAGGGCTGAGAGGCTAGAGAAGGTCAAGCCTATCCTCAGTAAACTCAACATCAATACGGATGATGCTATAGAAATTGCCCTTGAAAAGATGGGGGATTTTGACCCAGACAAGATGGAGGACGCTGCTAAAGAAGTAGCGACTAAATACCCCTCCTTGGTAAGTAAGGCATCTAAGTTTGTACCCGATACGGGACGCTCTTCTATTAAGGAAGCAGACCCTAGCACGCTAAACATAGATGCTAGAGGCAAGCTGGGTATTCAAGAGTACCTAGAAAATAAATCAAACACCAACGGAGAATAATTATATGGCAGTTACACTACTTGATATTCAACCAACTATTCAGAATAACCTTGTTTCTACAATTGTAGAGAGCATTTACATGCGTAACCCTCTACTTGCACTTATTCCTTTTGTAGACAATGACGGCAAGACAACTTACCAGATGATTGTAGAAGATGGACTTGCAGAAGGCTCCACTACACGTCAGATTAACTCAGACTATACAGAAGGAACCGCTAAGAACAAAGTAGTTTCTTTTGACCTCGGTATTTACGGAGGTCTAGGCTTTGTTGACAACTACCTAGTTAAGGCAGGTGGAGTCCCTTACGACCTCCTAAACTCCCAAATCCAGGCAAAGGCTAAGGCGGCAGGTATCGCCTTTCAGAGAGATTTCTTCAACGGAGATGCTTCTGTAAACGCCCAGACCATGACTGGACTTAAGAAGATTGTAGCTTCTACCTCTTCTGAAAGTGTCTCTACGGACGCTCTCTCTCTAGAGGACTTTGACGCCGCTGTTTACGGAGTAAGCGGAGCTAACGTCATCTTTGCCAACGGTAAGACCGTTGCAAGGTTTAACAAGCTTATTAGAGAATCCGGCCTTCTTGCCCTTACGAGTGTTGATGTTGTAGGAGTTCCTGCTACTGTTTACAACGGCGTCAAGATTCTTTCTACGGATGTTGCGGGCCTCAACTCTCCTATTCTTGCTGACGGAGAGATTTACTCCGCTCGTCTTGGAGCAGATGGAGTCTTTGGTATTCAGGCAAACCTACCAGAGCCTACTATTGTAGAACCCGGTCTTAGACCCGGCTATACCATCCGTTACGAGTGGTTTGCAGGCGTAGCAGTTCAGCCCGGAAGCGTTTACAGAATCAAGCGTAACCTTACTGCTTAATCTGGATAAGGAAGGTGAATGAACATGTCTTTTACATTTCAGCCAGTACCAAGGGACTTCTCAAGCCTTCCTTACGCCTTGTACCGAGTCCGTCAAATCTCAAGAGACCAAAGAGAGAATCCACCCTTTAGCCTCTCGGATGAAGAGTGGACGGAAGTCCTCAAGGATACCAAGAGAGGCGTTCACTTCCAGGTGTTTAGCGCCGTCGCCCAGGTGGTCTCTACGGACCCTACCCGCCTTCAAGCTCTTACCGAGGCGTCAGGCTCCTACACCTTCTCTGACCTTGAGGCCGTCAAGGCGTCCCTCAAGGAGCAGCAAGCAGCCCTCAACAAGCAGCTAGGGGTGAAGCTGGCCTCTGTCGGCTCCGTAACCTCTCTGCCCTCGGTAACGGTCTGGTGAGTTGAATGGAATACCAGACCTATAAGACGACCGTCTCAGGTGGCGTGCCTGGAAGGGCAGGAACAACGAGCCTAGTAGCGGGTAAGAAGGTGCTTGGAACCTTTGCCGCCGCAACCTTCCAGGGATTCTCCAAGTTCTTTGGTCCTCAGGGGTGGCAGGAAGGAGGAACCTACACCCTCTCCACCCTGGATACCCTGGAAACAGGGACAGTCCTTGAGGCTGAGGGAAGGCGCTACAAGGTGGTAGGTGGGGCAAGAGGCCGTATCAGGAACGTCTATTACCTCTCGGTAGGTTCCTGATGCCTGGACTTGACGCCCTCTTTGCCGAGCTAAACAAGGTGGTAAAGCTAGCCGTAGACAAGGCTATAGAAGATACCGCCCTACAAACCCAGATAGACGCTAGGAACCTCGTTCCCTACGATACTGGGCAGCTTCACGACTCTATACAAGTCCAGAGGGAAGAGAACGGATTCAACATTAGTGCTAATACTGACTACGCTTACTACGTGCATGAAGGCTATGTAGATAAGTCTGGTAAGTTTCGCCCCGGAACCCCGTACCTCTCTCAACCTCTAAACGATAATGCGGCCCTCTACGGCAAAAGAGTACAAGAGAATATGCCAAAGAAGGTGATTATACGTGTTAAAGTCTAAGGTCAAACTGATAGAGGATATGTACAACCTCATTATTGCTTCTGAACTGGTTTCCTTGTTGGGGAACTTTACCCCGGAGCTTAAGGCGATTACCTACAGCGCCGTAGACGAAGAGTGGACTATCCCAGAGACAGGAGGGTTCATAGTCTTTTCAATAGACGGGAACACTCCAAGAGCCTCTGAGTCTGCTGTTACAAGTGAAGACGTAGTAATCAAGTTCTTCATTAGCGGCGATAATGATATAGAGATAGAAGAGCAGCTAGTAAAGCTTCTCAATGGGGTAAGTGTTGGGGTTTACTACTCCACCTACTTGGGGACCAATACGGTTCCTAAATCCCCGCAGAATACCAAATCCGCCCTAACGGCGAGATTCAAATTAAACTAAGAGGTTAATACATATGCAAATTAAAAGAGTTATCCCTAGAACACTTACCTTTACCCCTGAGGGTGGAACCGCTGTAACCTTTGAACAGTTCCAAGAGCAGGTTTCATTCTCCACTACTGATACCTTCGGAGATATGGTCTCTCAGGCTGACCTAATGGTTACAGGCAGATTCAAGACAGCACATAGCGCCTCCCTCAGAACCGTAGTCAAGTCCTTCACTACAGAAGAGTGGGCATCTATTGCAGGTCTTAAGTATATCGCCGGTACGGATACCGTAGAAGGTAATCCCACTTGGAAGACCAACTACGGCAAGGTTGTTCTTGTTGGTTATGATACCGAGGTTGATAAGGAGATTGTTATTACTATCAACAGGACTGTTCCAGCCGTAAGCGGAGATATTAACTTCTCCAAGGACAACGAAGTTACCCTAGGTCTTGAGTTTGTCGCTATGGCCCTTGCTGACGGCTCCGCAGCTTACACCTTTACCCATAGAGCAGTTAATCCCTAATCTGAATAAAGCTCTTACATCCCCTGTCTTATATGGCAGGGGATTTCTCTTAGGAATAGCTTTTTAACCTCTGTTGTATTATGGATACATACAGGAGATAACTAACATGTCTAAGAGAAGCAACGAAGATAAAATAATGAATACCAAGGAAGTAGTCCTTATCAACGGTAAGGAACTTTCACCAACTCGCTATACCGTCTACCAGACTCAAGGCATCCTCAACGAGGCCAGGGAGAAGGCTAAGAAGATTTCTGCCCTCAGAGTCAAGGCGCTCAAGCTGGGTGGACTTGCTCAGAAGGGGCAGCTTGATAACGTTGATATTGCAGACGATACCCAAAGAGAGATGCTTGAGCAGGCGCTAGAGCTACAGACTGAGCTTGAGTACGAGATGAACGGAGACATGTACAACTTTGACCTCATCAAGAGGGCCTACCCGACACTTACGGAAGGAGACCTAGAGGTCATGACTGAGGCTGAGTACGAAGCAGCCGCAGAAGCTATCTTTGAGGTCAACCCCAGCCTAAAAAAAGTACAGGCGGTACTTCTGGGGAGAGTGAGTCTGATGGACTCCCAGACTACGTAAGAGCCTTCAAGGCCAAAGCTGGACAGGACAGGGAATTAGACATTACTTATGCTGATTACTTCTCTCTACTCTACAAAGAGCACAAGTGGACCTATCAACAGGTACTAGACCTCCCTGATGAGATATTCCATCTTACTCTAGAGAGGCTGTTTCACGTCCTCAGCAAGCAGATAGGAATGGGAACAGTAGGATACGATTTCAGAAATAGTGAGCAGGCAGTAGTATCAGACTACCTAGACTTCAAAGACACTAAGTAAGCCCCTGCTTTTCAAGTAGGGGTTTTCTTCATGGAGATACATAATGACTACAAAAGTATATGGGTACTTAAAAACCCCAGATGACAAACCACTAGAGCGGGGTTCCATAAGGTTCATTCTTGCTGCTGTAGGTGCTCAGAGTGACTCACTCTACGTTGATGACAACGCCCTACATGCCTATGCCGATACCAACGGATACTTTGAGCTTAACCTCTGGCCTAACATCAACTCTAGCGTTAATGCCCCTTATGACGTGACTATCTTCCAGAGTGGAGAGGTAGTGGAGTCCTGGGAGGCATATGTACCCCAGGGAACCTCTTCAATCTCAATTGATGACCTCTACGCCCTCTACAAGAGTTCCAAGGGTGTTCCAGTCCATCTCACGTCCATAGACAACGTGTTCATCAAGGTTGACGAAGCTCTAGCAAAGGCCGCTGCTGCTGTCGCCTTCAAGAAGACTGCTGAGGATGCTGTAGCTAGTGCTACTGATGCTGTAGGTAGAGCAAATACCGCTGTCAATAGTGCTAATGATGCAATTAATAGGGCTAATATCGCCGCCGCTACAGGAACAGAAGTCCGTTATGTCCCTAATGGCAACCTAGCTGTAAGAGTAGGCTCCGGTTTTTGGCAACAGCCCAATGCTCAGAAGGCTAATGGTTGGCCTAAAGATGAGATTTGGTATCATCTTATTACATCCACCCATGACAATACAGGTAACAACTATAGTTTGCAGATAGCGGCTCCTTTCTTTGGGCAATCAGAGTATTACATCAGAAATACGGATAACCAAGGTCATAAGGCGTGGGATAGAATAATAACCTCCGGCAACCAGATTCTTAAGTATACAAAGATTCAAGGTTTTAAGTGGTATAAGGCATTCAAGATTAATAACGGAGAGAGCTTCCAAGCTGCTAACGAGTCCACTAACGTAGTCTTCCGTATCCTTGGGCAGACTGATTTCGGTAGAACCGCAGACAGGCAGACTTCTTTTATAGAAGCTTCTTTCGGGGTAAGAGGACCAAGAATCCGCCCCGTACTTACCTCCAAGGGAGATAGCAACTTTGGTCCTTATGCCGATTCTTTCCAATTCAGGATTTACGCCGAGCCTAGACCCGGAGGCGGGGAAGACGCTTACCTTTACATCCGTACTCCTGTTTATTCCCAAGCTGTAGTAGAACACTATAATATAGACTCTATCCCTCTCTTTGAAGAAGCAGGCACTATTTACCATAACGGTACAGATTGGGTTATCCCGCTTCCCTCTACAGGTAGGTTGATGTGGGATTCTGCAAATCCTACGGGTGGCTATCAAGATATGTACGTGGGCAACAACAAGGTCTACCACTCAGGAGACTTTGACATTAACAACATACTTGCAAGACTGGCGGCACTAGAGGCTAAATAATGAAAACAACAATTACAGGATATGTAAAGAATATAGATGAGTCCTTAGTCTCCAAAGCCTTCGTTAGACTCACTCTTGATGCTAGCGGATACAAAGACGGCTCTATCTACGTCAAGGACAGTACAGCCGAGGTTTATACCAATTCCTCCGGTAAGTTCTCCCTGTCCGTCTGGGTGAACTCCGAGAGCCTAAAACCCAGCCCTTATACCCTCTCCGTTATTACCAAGGAGAAGGTACTAACCCTAGGAGACCTATATATACCTGGGGGTAAATCAAGCCTAACAATTACAGAAGTCATAGAGTTTAGTAGGACTGTCACCAAGGCGGGCAACGTCCCTAGCCTCCAAGAGATTGTAGAGAAGCTCCTTCCTCCACCTGTCTTCAACATCTCGGAGACGGGGTTCATTACCTTCCCCTCTGTAGCGGCCCTCTCGGCTGCCGGTCTCAAGAACGGCCAGTACGCCTACCTCAGTTCCTACTACGCCGGAGGTTCTGCCGGAGGTGGCCTGCTCAGGTGGGATGCCGCCTCTACGGCTGCTCCTGACTCTGGGAGCGTCTTCAAGGTGCCTGGAAAAGAGGCAGGTAGATTTATCCGCCTTGCCCACTTGGAAGGCGTCTATAGCCCTGAGGATTTCGGAGCCGTAGGAGATGGAACCACCAACGACTATCCAGCCTGGGTAGCCCTTGCCGCTGCCGCCTCCAATCGGGATGGAGTTACCCTCAACCTCGGGAAGAGAGCCGTCTACCATTGGGACCAATACCGCATCCTTGGAGGGTTTGAGCCTCAAGGCGTACAGCCTAACGGCATCAAAAACCCCAGGTTCATCAACATTGACGGCCTACACATCAACGGGAATAGCTCCACTATCCTTATCAAAGGAGACTTTAACCGTAGAGGCATGAGGTTTGCTTTTGCCTATGACTTAGGGCCTATCAAAATGGAGTGGTGGGACTCCCCAGACGACCAACTGAGTCTAGAGTTTGTCCATATCAACAACACTACGGGAGGCAACTTTACCGTACTCGGACAAGCGGATAAAATGTCTAGCTCCGCTGGAAGCAAGCTGCCTAACGGGGCAACTATGTATGTCGGGGAAGGCTACGGGAACGGTATCAACCTTTACCACGTCACTAACCTTCATTGGTCCAATACCGCAACAATCCAGAACCAGACTGACGGCCTTTACGTCTCTGGTATTGAGTCCACACTTGGTCTTGCTGAGTACGCCACTAACCAATACCAACCAAGCAGCCAAGACCTACACTTCACTAACCATACAAGCAGGTTTAACAGGAGGCAGGGTGCTTCACTTGTTCACTTCCGAGGCTGCTACTTCTACGGAGGGGATTTATCCTATACCGGGTATGTAGGGACAGAGAGGGACGGTACGCCGATTGAGGATGCTCTTAGCTTCCTGAGGCCCGCTGCTGGGGTAGATGTAGAGCCGTTCTTCAAGAATCATGACCCAGCACCTCATAGGGGAGACGTTGACTTTGGAGTAGCCCACTTTATCGGGACTAAGTTCATCAACAACTATATTGGTGCAATCGCTAACGCCTACGCTAAAAAAGTAGATGACGTTCTTTATGATGGTTGCTTTATTGACATGCGACATACGCAACACCCCGACGCCTGGATTGGAGTCAACTCCAAAGGCTCAAGGATTGTCAATAGCGTTATCCACCTTAACCGTAACGGATTCCTCTTCTACGATTATGACGGAGACCAAGAGAAGTTTCCTGACGGTAGATACGCTCAAAAGGGCGTTAATAGCGTCATCTCCAATAATGAAATCTACCTACAGCGTTCTCTAGGCTACAAGGACATACTGAGGAATCCTACCGTAACCTTTGATAACAACAGGGTCTTCCTGCCGGAGACGGAGGCTACCCAGTTTGACCCGCCTATTTATCTTACGGATACTAGAGACAACTACGGGGATAAGACGTACCTGTACGGCAACAACTCCAACTTTAGATTCACTAACAACAGGATTGTTATTCCCTATGAGTTTTTCAGTCAGACTTACTCAGGTGGAGGTTATGCCCAACAAGTAGCGGTACTCTCCGGCCTCGGCGCTGTTCATGGGAACTCCTGGGAGGTCTCAGGGAAAAAGCCTGCTATCTGGAACAATGATTCTTGCTTCTCCGTTCAGTACCAGTCCTTAAATGCTGAGGGTAAGTACATCTTCATCACTCAACCTCAGATAGAACACTTCCCGAGTGACGGAGCAGTCAGGGTTCATGACCTCTTCTCCGTAGTGACGGCTCCTTATAGCTACCCTGCTCCTGTACTCCTTAGGGATAATGACGCCCCTCTAAGGGTCTATACGGGTAAGGATGCCGAGCTTCCTAAGGGTGTTCATGTGTGGCATGGGGAATACGTTGTTAGGCCCTTTGAAATCCTCAAACCCAACAACGACCAATTCAACATCTTCACTACAACTCCCAATGACGGAGAGACGCTTAAGATAGTCCTTTGGGCAGAATACCCAGGCGTACTAGCTGAGTATACGTGGACAGGAGGAACCTCCTTTACCCTTACAGGTGGTACGGCTCTATCAAGTGGATTCCCAATACAGGTAGAGCATGGGACACCTTTTGAGCTTAGAACCGAGTACAACGCCTTACCGGCTGACCCTCTGTACCCAGACAGAACCTTTGCTACAGGTGTAGTAGCAACATTCCTCAGAAGATTTAGAAGCGGAGACGTTCCTAAGTTCTACTAACAACAGCCCTCCTTAACCGGAGGGTTTTTGCTTTAGTAACTACTCCTACCCGTTCAAACTATTATGAGTAGAGAGGTTTATCATATGACTCAAACTATATTAGAAACTGTTGTAAAGATTACCGGGGATATTTCAGGGCTGTCATCTAGCCTGGATACTGCTTCTAATCAATCCAACGCCGCAGTAAATCAAATAACTAACAACGCCTCCCAGTCTTCCAGCAAGATAGGAGGTTTCTTCAAGAATGCAGGTGGAGCAATATCTACTGCTATTAGTGGCGCTGCTGTTGCTGGGGTTGCTGCTCTCGGCGCTCTTGCTATCGGGGCCGCTAAGTCCTCCTTGGATATGGCAACCTCGTATCAGAATGGTCTCAAGAAGATACAGGCCACTACAGGGGCAAGCGCCGAGGAAGCTAAGAAGTACGGCGAGATTGTCAAGAACGTCTACGGTAAAGGACTTGGAGACTCCCTAGAGGATGTTGCAAGCTCCGTAGCCAACGTAGCGCAACAGTTCAAGGGTTTGTCCTCTAAGGAAATCCAACAGATTACCGAGGATGCCCACACCCTCAAGAACGCCTTTGGCATTGAGATTAATGACTCTATAGGGTCCGTCAATACCCTCATGAAGAGCTTTGGGATTACCTCCAAAGAAGCTTTTGACCTCGTAGCCTACGGTATGCAGTCCGGCCTAGACCAAGGTGGAGACTTCATAGACACTATCCAAGAGTACGGAACTCAGTTCAAAGAAGCTGGGTTCTCTGCTCAAGAGTTCTATTCCATAATCGCTACAGGTGCTCAGAACGGAAGCACGCTAGGTACTGACAAGGTTGCTGACCTCATCAAGGAGTTTGGTCTAAGGATTGCAGACGGCTCTAAGGCCACCTCTACAGCCCTCAAGGACTTAGGTCTTAACGCTGACGAAGTAGCTAAGAAGCTCGGCTCCGGGGAATGGACTAAGGGTCAAGTCTTCGCAGAGATACAGACTAGGCTACAGGGAGTAACCAACGCCGCCGAGAGGCAGAACATAGGAGTAGCTCTCCTGGGTACTCAGTACGAAGATATGGGCCAGAAGGCCGTAGCTGCTATCAAGACCAACATAGATAAGCAAGCTGAAATGTCTCAGGCTATGGAGAAGGCAAGAGCCGTCAACCAGGGTCTCTCCCAGACCTTCCAAGCTTCTTGGAGGCAGATACAGGTAGCCCTCATCCCCGTTGGGGAGATGCTCCTTGCCCTTGCTGGCAAGGCTCTACCCTACGTTACCGAGGCCGTAAAGGTTGTTGTTGGCTGGATTACCCAGCTTACAGCAAGCTTCAAGCAGACCTCTTCCGAGGGTGGCAACGAAGTCAAGAAGCTTATGCCCCTCTTCAACTCCATTAGAGAGGCCGTCACTACTGCTGTAAGAGCAATAGTGGATATTTGGAACAAGCTCCTTATTCCCCTCTTTACTGCCCTTGCCCCTGCCGCTAAGGCTGCCTTTGGCGTAG
The DNA here is from genome assembly GCF_001424185.1 of Deinococcus sp. Leaf326. NCBI lineage: Bacteria > Thermotogati > Deinococcota > Deinococci > Deinococcales > Deinococcaceae > Deinococcus > Deinococcus sp. Leaf326. Next base: position 198,961 of record NZ_LMOM01000054.1, read on the forward strand.
TTGGTGGATACCTCCAAATCTTTGCCGGGTTTATCAAGGCCGTCTTTGGCTCCATCTCCCTTATTCTTAAAGGTGACTGGGGAGGCGCTTGGGAGTTCTTCAAGACTACTCTTGCTAACTCTCTCAAGACTGCTGACACGTTCCTCAACAACCTTAGCGCCGGGTTTGTAAAGCAGCTTGGAGCTATCGTTACCAACATCAAGATTTGGGGCACTAACCTTGCTGCCGAGTTCTCAGCTTCTATCGCTAACGCCTTCAACAGGGCTAAGACGAAGGCCGCAGAGGGTGTAAACAACATCCTTGACGGTATGGGACTGGGTAAGAGGATTAGTATTCCTGTTGCCGTAGAGGTAGCGCCGCAGAAGCAGAGCTACGTGAAAGTACCCAACATGTTTACAGGTGTCGGGAATACCCCTCCTGTCAATACGGCTCCTGCTCCTAGGCCCGCTGCTGTCGCTACACCTCAGTACAAGACTCCTGCCGCCCCAGCGCCTACGCCTACGCCGTCTAGGGCCAACGTTCCTCTCAACCCAACCCAGGCTCCTGCCGCCGAGGTAGTCAAGGTTAAGAAGGGCAAGGCCGTCTCTTCTGACGCTCCTGCTGTCCCCAAGTGGGATGACAAGGACTCCCAGAAACTCAAGAGACTTGTAGACGACCTGCAACACGCCGACAAAACCGGCAAGGCGACTGCCGACAGTATCCGCACCTTTAACCAGGCGCTACAGGATTTGGGCAACAAGGCGACAGAGGCCGGAGTACGCAACAACTCCGTAGTGTCCAGCCTCATAACCGAGGGCAAGGAGGCGTCTAGGACCGCTGCTCAGCATGTCCAGGCGCAGACGGCTAGGAAGGCTGCTGACAAGGCTGCTAAGGACGCTGCTACCGCCTACAGGGCTGAGCTAAGCAACCTCAAGAGCGCCGTCAAGGACATGACTGCTACCGAGCTTGAGCGCCGTATTGGTCAGGAGAAGGCTAAGCCTCAGGTAGACCAGAAGAGACTGGAAATCCTCCTAGCGGCTCAGGCTACCAAGCAACTCAAGGAGCAGAAGGAAGCTCAGAGGCAGCTTACCGAGGCGCAGAAGGCCAACTCAGAGGCGGCAGTCTCGGCAGCCAGGACGGCTAGAGACAACATCCTCAAGGACAGAGAGACCAACCTCAACGCCTCTCTAGACTCGGCTCTCAAGGCTGCTGGGGATGACCTACAGGCTCAACTCAAGGTCTACGCCGAGTACAAGCCTAAGTTTGTCGCTCTTGCTCATGACAGAAACGTCGCTATCAGGGACGACGCCCTAGCCGAGGAAAACAAGAAGTACGGCTCACTCATGACGGCTGCTAAGAAGGCCGGAGCCGATACCACCCAACTTACCCGTTCCCATAACGCCCTACTCTCTTCCATCAACCAGACCTACAGAACCTCAGAAGCTCAAGCCTCCAAGACTTTTGCTGACAAGGTAGCTGACGTAAGGGCTAAGGTAGAAGAGCAGGCCCTAAAGGACAGGACTAAGGCGGCAAATACCGAGTTTGACAACGCCACTAAGTCTCAGGTGGCAAAGCTCAGTAGCATGTCCAACGAGCAGCTTAGTACCTTCAAGACTCAAATTGAAGGAATGCGCCCTAAGTATCTGGAACTTGGGAAGGCTGGTCAGGACGTTGTTACCAAGATTGATGAAATCTCAGGCAAAGTTACCGAGTCTATACAGGCTAATGTTGACAAGGCTAAGAGCTACTTTGCTGACCTCCTTGAAGACGGTAAGGGCGTTCAGGAGCAAATCAACGCTATCAACTCTGGTCTAAGTACGGAGAAGGCGACAGGGGAGAAGTACGCCTCTGACAAGCTTAAGCCTGTTACCAATGCTCTTTCCTCCCTGGGTGAAACACTCAAGAAGGCTAAGGAGAACTTCCTTAACCTCATCCCAGGAACCAAAGAGTACGGAGAGGCTAAGACCTTTATTGACGGCCTGGAAACAGTTATCAAGACCTCCAACGCCAACCTCCTTACTGCTCAGGCTCGTTATGTATCTGAGTGGAACAGGACGGAGGCCGACAGGCAAGACAACAACAAACTACAGGTAGCTAAGAACAATCTAGAACTTGGTCTCATTACCAAAGCTCAGTATGCTTCCCAGCTTGACGAGTCTAAGAAGTATTGGGAAGGCCGTCTAGCTCAGGAAGAATCCGGTTCTGATGACTTTATATCCGTACAGTCTAAGCTTGTTTCCCTTAGCGGGGAAATTACCAAGGGCCTAACCGAGGATGTAAAAGACTCTATAGACGCTCTCAAGCTGGACAAGCTTGTTAAGCCTGAGGACTTTGACAAGGCCGGAGAGGCTCTGGAAGGACTTAAGAAGAAGTACAAGGACTTCCCAGAACTCATAGAGCTTGTTACTGATGCTCTCAATAACCTCAACGAGAAGCAGGGCAAGCTGACTACAGATACAGGTAAAGCTGCTGTAGGAAGGCTAGACCTTGGAGACCCTGAGCAGCTTGAGAAGAACATATCTGCCCTTGATGCTCTGGAAATCAAGTACAAGGACTTCCCAGAAGTTCTAGACGCTATCTCCAAGGCTTATGAGTCTATCGGGGCTACAGTTGAAAAGGTTACTACTGATGCCGACAAGGCAACAGAAGACTTCCTCAAAACTGTAGATGACGGAGCAGAGAGCCTAGGGAAGTTCTCGGAGGATGTAGGTAAGTTCAGGGAGAGCCTCTCTAGCCTAGAAGGTTCAGGGAAGAGAGATGATGCTCAATTGGTCCTTGACGGCCTAACAGCCCAGAGGGACGCTCTAACTCAGACTGCAAAGACTGAGGAAGAAAAAGCTCAGATAACCTTGGATTGGGCAGAGAGGGTACGCCTTGCTAAGCTTGCTGTTGCCCAGGCAGAGCTAGAGATAGCTCTTGCAAGCAACGAAGCTGCTAGAACCCAGGCTCTCAACTCTGATGAGGCGATAGGACAGGCTGAACGCATCAACGCTATTTATGATGCTCAAGCTAGCCGTATCAAGACTCAGAACACCTTGACTGTAAATAACATCAACAGTACAAGCAAGGTGGAGACTGATGCCGCTACCAAGACCCTAGAGAATAACCAGAAGATGATGGATTCCATCAATAAATACTCTGGGTACGCTAAGACGGGAATAGGGTTGATTGTAGGGGGCCTACAGGCTCTCGGCGGTATGTCTGAGGAAGTTGCTTCCCAATGGGGAGCAGACCTCGGAAGTATGGTAGACGACATTACCAACCTTGCTACTTCAATTGCTAAGGGTGACTGGATTGGAGCAGCCGTACAAGGTCTCATGTCCATATTCAACTGGATTAACAGGAACGCTAAAGCTGCTCAGGATGCCCGTAAGGCAACTGAGGACTACGGTAAACAGTTCAAGTTTGTTTCTGGGGACCAATTCAGAAGTGTAGAGACCTACTCTACTGGGTTCCTCTTCTGGCAGACGACCCACTACAAAGAGACCCTTGATGAACTCGGCGTAGAAATTACCAAGACACTTGATAGTGGTATTGGTCAGGGTGTTTCCAGCGGTATTCAGAACTACCTTAACGGTACAGGTGGAGTAGCCGAGGCTATCAACGCTTCCCTCAAGGGGGCGATAGTCAACGCTATTACCCAGGCTGTTATAGAGTCTGCGATTATCAAGGAGAAGCTTGGACCTCTCCTAGCCGAGCTTGCAGCCGGTATCAGGAACAGTACGGATGTTAGCGGAGTCCTTGCTAGAATCAAGACAACTATTCCTGAGGTTGCTTCCACACTAGAGGCCACCCTATCGCCTATCAAGAGCGTACTTAATGAAATCTTCCCCGCTGCCGACAAAGTAGCGGATACAGCGGAGAGAGTAATAGACAGCTTTGCCGAGTTCGTCAAGACCCTTGCAGAAGGCATCAAGTCAGGGGTTGAAGGTGGATTCAAGACAGGTATTCAGAAGTTCCTTGAGGGTGGAACTGTTGAAGACATGTTTGAAGGCATCAAGGCCGGTATCAAGTCCTCAATTGTCAACGCCGTTCTTGAGGCTGTCATGAACGGAGCGATTATCCAGGGTTCTCTAGGACCAATGCTCAAGCACCTTACCGAGGCTCTAGCCTCTGGTACTGACCCTTCTGCAATTATCGCCTCTATAGCCTCTGCTCTTCCTACGATTGTCTCAACGTTGGAGCAGACCTTAGCGCCGATTAGGAGCGCCCTTGAGGTACTCAACCCTAACGTTGTTGCGCCTGTTCCAGCGGCCCCAAGCCTCGGCGTAGAGAACAACTCTGGTAGTTCCTCCAACGGGGTAACTACAGGAGTCTCTACAAGCAATACGGTCAACAATGACGTTAAGCTTACCTTCTACATTACTGAGGCTAGTGACTCTGACAAGATAGCTAGGGACGTGGAGAGAAGGCTAACAAAGACAATCATGGGTTACGCCTAAGAAGGGAGGGGAGAAATCCCCTTCTTTTCTTTTAGTAATCGGGGATTTCAAAGCAAGATAAAATTAATAACAAAGGTGACTACATGAATACAACAGCCGCTATAGGCTCCTACTCATCCCCTAAACTACTTGTTACCGGGTTTGACGTACAAAGAACAAATGAAAGAGTTATCCAACAGACGGCCTCAAGGAAGCTTGTTGGCAAGGCAAAGCAGAACATCAAGCTCAGCCTGTCGGGCTACATCAACTGCTCCACCTTCTCCGAGTTGGACGGGGAAGTAGACGCCTTGGTAGAGGCCCTCAACGCCGGAGAAATCCAGGTATGGATAGGGGCGCAACCTGACAGGTTCTATACGGCTAGCTGGGCTGGCGCTGGTCTGGATAGACGGCCAGGAGCAGGAGGACCAACACTCCCCTTCTCCCTGGACTTTGACGTACTGGAAGAGGCAGGGGTAAGAGGGCTGCCTGTCTCCTACGGGGCTGTTAGAGGGCCTGGACTGCCCTTCCTAGTGTCCACCCTCGGTAAGCCTGCTGAGGACGTGTCCTTGAGGCTCCCAGGAGCGTTCTTTGCCTCCTTGCCTACAGCCGGTTACTCAGACTGGGTTATCAGGGACGCCGAGACGGACAGCGGCCTTCACGTTGTCAGGTCTGGGGATGCTCTGACTGTCTCACTTATGAAGAACGGAACCTCCGTCACGTCTTGGAGTGTCCCTGCCTACGAGACCGTCAACCTTGGTCTAGTCCTCGGAGATACGAGAGCTACTGTCTACGTTGAAGGTATCCCCTACATCTACAGGCAGCCCTTCAAGTTCTTTGACTGGGTGCTTACCGTCAACCCAGGAGTAAGCATGTACGGAGCTTTTGCCTTTACACCTTCTGCGGCATTTATGCGGATGGTTGCAAGAGCTAAGACCTCTGACCTCATGAACTACTTCAAGGTTGATGGAAGCTCTTTTATTTACTCTGGGGCCGATAAAACCCCGGCAAGTGTCTACGCCGTAACTACCCCTGTCTACCTGCCTACATTCTCAGCCTTGACGACCTCGGATAAGGAAGGGGTGACTTGGGATGACTTTGGGGCTGCCTTTGGCAACTACCAAGGTGGTTGGTTCAACTTCAACGGCATTACCAGAGAGGTTGTAGCGGAGTACCCCTCAGCCTTAAATGATATTGACTACAACGGTAGATTCTCCCTCTTCCCCAGATTGAAGCAAGGAACAAATAAACCAACTATAACCGCTGGAATAGAGGAAGCTTATGTTTTCTGGCGAGAGAGGATTAGATAATTTATGGCGCAGATACCAACATCAATTTACAGCTACAGTCCTCTAGTAAGGACAGTCCTAGAGGGTGGAGGCTATGCTTACCTCAACAAGAGCTATGACGGGGGAACCACTATCCTCATAGGCTCCAACGGCTCAGACCTCGGAAAACCTACCTTAGTGATGAGTAATACTGTTCCCGTTCTGGATAAGCCTTTTAGGGCCGGAAACCTAGAGCATAGAATTAGCCTGACAGTTACCGGGGCAAACAATAGCGGTAATAATGCCTTCTTTAATATCATCAAAGTGCTTAGTAATGGTAAGTCTAGTAGTGCCGGTACTCTTTCACTAGGCCCGCAGCATATGGTAGCGGGAGCCGTTCTCCCTATCACTATTGCTATTACTCTAGAAGAAGTAGGAGCGGGTATTAGCTACACCTTTGAGCCTATAGGTGAAGTTTCCTCCGGGGTTTATGTCAGTACCAACATAGACGTTAAGTTTGCCTACTGGAAGATTACTTCTACCTCCTGTTACTCGGATGCTGAGTACAGGTTTGCTAAGGCTGCTCACTACGAAGATGGAGACGGTAGACCTAACTTTGACATTCTTGAAGAGAACTCCGTTGAATGTGGTTACTTTCCCTACGGGGCACTTATCCCCGGTACTGTCAGGTGTGGAACCGGAGTCAATAGGTACAACAAGGTAGGGACGTACTCAAAAGGAACTTACAGTAGTGAGTTTGTCTTTGACACCTATGAAGGCGTAGTGGAGTACAACTCGTTGTCATGTGGTTACATTCCCGCTGGAACCCTCATGAGTGAGTTTTGCGCTACCGACAGGAACAGGCGGTACTCAAAGGTAGGTATCTACAGTAACGGTCTCTTCAATGCCGAGACAGGAGCCTTTGGCACCTACGAGGCCGTCATAGAGAAGGACTCTGTATCTTGCGGATACCAACCAAGAGGAACCCTGCTTAGGAGTGCTTGTAGTACAGGCTCCGATAATCATAGGCAGCATGAGATGATAGGTTTCTACTCTGAGGGTACATATGATGCTGACGGCAACTTCAACACCTACGAAGAGGTCTTAGACCCTAGAAGCGTAGCTTGCGGGTACGTGCCTACAGGGAACGTCACCTTCTCCTCTAACAACTCGGATGCACTCTTTAGCGTGCCTGGGAAGGGCGTGTACGCCCCCAACCAGACAGTCAACAATTGGAGCCTCGGGAACTACACCTATACGGTTAGGTCAGAGGGCAACGCCGAGCAGAGCGGCAGCTTCTACCTCGGGGAAGCTGGACAAGTTGTCTCCGCAGAGTTCCCCAACCCTGTCTCCCTGCCTGGGCAAGACGGCCCCAGCTACGAGGAAAAGCCTCATGTCCCGTCTGATGACGTGTACTACGAAGCTGTACTAACGGACCCTCTGAGCTACCGGGTTGTTGATAGAGCCGCCCTGGGTGGAGCCTTCAACTTCACCTATACCGAGAGCTACAGGAGCTTCTCTGCCTTCTCCTTTAGCCTCAAGGGGACGGTCAGGGAGTTTGAAGACCTCATCTCCCTAGACAGCGGTAGGGCTGGAATCCTCCTGTACGTGAACGGAGTTCAGAGGATACAGGGCCTCATTCAGAACTACAGCCCAAGTGGAGAAGGATTCATTACCGTCAACTGCTCCGAAATCCTAGCGGGCCTAGACGACGCTTGGAGCGGCAAACTTGACCTCAACAACATTCTCTTTGAGTACATCCCCTCTGAGACTGGGATAGAGGCAAGTACGGACCTTGCCACCTTGTACGAGTATTGGAACAAGGGGTTTGGTAAGTCCAACTTCTTCTTTACTCCGGGGATTAATAACTATTCCAGAGTAGGGGAGACCTCAGAAGGCGTAGTAGTTCCTGAGGGCAGTACCAATGACCTCTACATCAGGCCCTTCTCTTCACGTAACTTCTTTGACTACACGCTCCATATCAAAGGTCTAGGTAAACCCTTTAGCAGGTTGTACCTGAGTAGCTCCGTCTACATACAGTTTACGGGCAACTCCTTTGACCTCATGAGTAACGGCAGCATCTTAAGAAGTACGGGTAGTATTGACACCTATACTGTAGGTGGAGGCAGCCAACCCCTTATAGATAGCCTCTCTAATGCCGAGGTTTATTACAAGGCGCTGGTTACTCCTACTGGGATAGAGTTTCAGGTTAGGGTTAAGTACCTTGGGGTTTTCAAGGAATACAACATACCCTTTACCTACCTTACTCTTGGTCCTTCTGACGTTCACCTATCTCTAGGGAACGGAGCAGGTATAGCTAAGCTCTACGTGGAAGCTCCCCAGAAGAGAACCTTCCTAGACTGGTTGAATACCGTAGGTACAGGCCAGGGAGACAACGTACAGGTAAGGTTTATCCAGGGAGCCGGGGCAAGGGCAACAGGAACAGCCCTCAGGCTCACTTATACGGATGGGAACAGGTGGAGTATCGTTTCTGAAATCCTAGAACTTATGGGTAATGCAACTCTTGAGTATTATGGACTACTCCAAGGAACGCCTACCTTCTTCGTTCATGACTACTCAGAACTAAGCATCCTTAACAAGTTCTACGATACCGGGGAAATCTTCAACACCTCTTATCAGAAGGACTTTGCCAATGAACGTAACGTTCTTGAGATTAGAGCCTCAGACAGCGTTAAAGGTAGAAGTCAAACTACCAACAATACACTCTCTATAACTATCCGCCCTAGCCCTGAAAGACCTAACAGACTCGGCAAGGAGTGGAAGATAATCCAAGGAGTAGAGGGTATTACCGATATTGACACCCTGCTCAAGTACGCCCTCTCTGTCTACGAAGAAATCTCTTCACCCAAAGAGGCCGTAGACTTTGAGGTTCATACCTCTTCCTTCTGGTTGGAGGTTTTGGTTGGTCAGTACGTGAACATCTTTGGTCTCCCAGAGGGTAAGAAGATAACCGAGCAAATCAACAGCATTACATTTACAGAGAGTACAGGAATTACCCGGATTGAACTTGCAGACAGACTTAGCCTAGCTAGCGCCTTCTTGCAGGCGAGACTAAAAGCTAATTCCTTCTGAGGTTATATGGGAGATAATAATTTAGAGACAAGAGTAGCTATCCTTGAGACTGATGTTAAGTACCTCAAGGACGGTCATGCAGAGATGAAAACTATAATCAAAGGCTTGGAGGGAGTCCCTTACGATATTAGGGGAGTCTCTCAAAAGCTGGATACGGTTATAGAGCAGCAAAAGGAAATGAAGAAGGAAGTAAAGGAAGAAATCAAAGACATAGAGAGCCGCATAGACTGTCTTGAAGATGAACCTAAAATAGTACAAGAGCTTCCAACTATGATGGGTGTAGATAGAACGAAGATGTACGAGTTTATTAAATGGGGTGTCTCTATCGCCCTTATTATTCTTGGAATAGCAGGAAGACTACTGGGAATAGATATAGGCCCTATGGGAGGAATGTAATGGTAACAAGTGTATTTTTAATTGTATGTATAATGCGGGTTTTACTCGTATGGCAGATGGTAGAGCTTCTCAAGAATATCAGGAATCCAAAGAACAATACGATAGCTACGGTAGGTTTCCTTATCTATGTCTTCTATCTTGTTCTGTCTACAATAACAGGTATTCCGGTATCCGCCGAGAGCATCATAAGACTACTAGGCACTCTTCTTATTCTTGTTGGGGCTAACAGGTGCTTTGGAATCCTCTACAAAAAAGGTGATATATGATTGATACTAAACTTATTAAACTTATGGCCCCAGGTTGCAAGAATCCTGAATTGGTGGAGCAGAAGCTAAACCAACTCCTACCGGCCTATGGGATAAATACCAAGCTCAGACTCCTTCACTTCCTCTCCCAGGTAGCGCATGAGTCAGAGTTCAACCCCGTCTCTGAGAACCTCAACTACTCGGCTAAGAGACTCCTACAGGTCTTCCCCAAGTATTTCCCTACAGCCGCTCTTGCTGCCTCCTATGCGGGCAACCCTACGGCGATTGGGAGCAGGGTCTACGCCAACAGGTTAGGGAACGGCAACGAAGCTTCTAGGGAGGGATACCTATATAGGGGAAGAGGGATGCTCCAACTTACAGGGAAGTCCAACTACCTCTACTACGGTAAGAGGGTAGGACAGGACTTGGTAGCCAATCCTGACCTTGCTCTACAGTACGGAGTAGGTGTACAGATAGCAGGAGTGTATTTCCTTGATAGGGGGATTTTGCCCTTCTGCGATAGCAACAACATCAGGGAAGTTACCCGGCGTGTCAACGGAGGTTACAACGGACTTGAAGACCGTATCTCTCGTTTCAACAAGGGTGCTAGGTATCTAGCATGAACAAGCCCAAGCGTAAGAGCACTCAGTTTACTTTTATGCTTGGGTATGTCTTGGTTGCTGCTGCTGTTGGAGTGATAGTCATGGGATTTGTTACCGGCTCTATAAACTCCACTAATATAGTTGAGCTTGTCTGGGCCTTACTCCTGTCGGCTGCCGCCTTCCTGGGTATCAACCTTTCAAGGGTTGCCGCTGAGAATATCGCTACTATCAGGACAGCCGGAGAGGCTGCCACCAATCCACCTATTGCGGATACCACTATCAGTAATGATGATGGAGACATAACCATAGAGCAAAAGTAAAGCTCCCCAACTAAGGGGAGCCTTTTTCATTCTGCGTAGTCTTGGGAGTGTTCCTCTTCTAAGTCCTCTTGACCTTCCCTGTAGGGATTGATGTTGAGATTTCTTAGACGTTCCTCCTTACTGCTTACCTTTGGACTTGCTTTTTGTATCCTCCTGGGTGCTTGCTTTGCGCTCGTTGCCGAGAGCCTGCCCTCTCTCCATACGCTTAGCAAGAGTCTCGTTATAGTGGGCAGCGTGCTTGAGACGGTCCTCGGGAGACATGTTGCGGAAGTCAGCCGTAGCAAACTTAGACTGACTGTTTGCCTTTTTACCCGTTCCAGGGGCGTTACGGAGTTTGAAGGGATTGGGGCTGTCTTCCTTGGAAAATCTAGTCAACCAAGCTTCAAACTCGTCAACTTCAAAAATAATCATATTTCTATAGGCTTTTCTATACTCTACCTGCTTATTTTTGCGGCCCCTCTCTTCCTTCCAGCCCTCTCGTTTATCTGCTGCCTTCTGAAACTCTCCACGACTAGGGAAGGGGTGAACCTCTCCGTCCGTATGGATGTAGAAGTAATCAAGTACAGGAATAATCTTCCCGTAGAACTTACCACCTTCAAGAAGCTCAGGCTTAAGAAGGGCGTCTAGTTTGTCGGGTGAGAGTTGATTGTCTCCCCACATAGCGCCCTCTAGAAAGTAGTCAGAAAGAAGCTTGGTGCTCTGGTCTTGGTCCTTCGTCATGTCTTACCCCTTTGTAGCTCTTCCAGCTACTAGGGGATAGTAGGGCTAGGAAGGAGGGGAGTCAATGTCTAGAGGGTGTATAGTGCCCCTACTGGGAGTCTGGAAGCTCTCCGTAGAGGGGTAAATCATGAACAAGCCTGTAGAGTTTTTTGCCGTCTACACTCGGGTATCAGACCGAAATCAGGAGGCGGGAACGTCGCCAGAGCGTCAGAGAAGGCTCTGTATTGAGTACGGAGAGCGCCAGGGTTGGACCCTCCTTGAGGGTGGCGCTGTTCATGACACCCATACAGGGAAGGAGTTCAAGAAGAGGCTAAACGTCAACAAGATTCTTGAACTTGTTGAAGAGGGGAAGGTTAAGCACGTTGTCTTCTACAAGGTGGACAGGGTTGCCCGAGACCAACAGGTACTCAAGGACTTTCTTACGGAAATCTACGCTAATGGCGGGGACGTATCCATACAACAGAAGGGAAGAACCTTCCCTAAGGTTAGAGAAGCTCTCAAGGAGACGAAGCTTGAAGGGTTCCTTGCTGAGTGGGAACGTGACAGTATCGTAGAGAAGCTACAGGACGGTAAGCTTGAGCAGTTTGAGATAGGCTCTGTTATCCATAAACTTCCTCTTGGTTATCAATCCGAGGAAGTGTTTTTGGAAGGCGGGCGAAAGTTCAAGAAGGTAGTCATAAATGCTCAAGAACAAGCAGATATGATTACCTTCCTTGAGAAGTTTGTAGAGACTAAGAGTATCAAGGATGCCATAGACTTTGCCGCCGAGCAGGGAATAAGAAGTAGAGATTGGAAACCCAGAGGACAGAGCAAGAGGGAAGGGCTAAGCTACAACCACTCAACCTTTAGAGACATTATCAAGAGGTTGGACGAGTACGTAGGTATGCCCTTCGTCCAATACTACGGAGACAAGAAGGAGTACCAAAGGGAGTTTAGCTACCCTGCTCTAATCTCCCAGGAGTTGTACAACGCTGTTAAGCAGGCGTACAACCGGAAGACCAGAGACAACTACCAAGAGGTCAAGCCCTTCAAGGATATTGTCTACTGCTCCTGTTGCGGCTCTAAGGCCCGGATTGTCTACAAGGAGAAATCCCAGCTAAAGAAGGACGGCAGTAAGTACACTACCTTTATTTACGGCTGTAGCAGGCATCATCTCCTAAGTGCTAAGAACTACAGGACTACAGGTAGTCACTCTTCCGAGGAATGCTCAAGGACTATCCGCCTTCCTCAGGTAGTGGACATAGTGACGGCCTTCCTAGACTCTGCCTCCCTGCTCTCGGATGCCTCCAAGTACGCCGAGGAACTCACTAGGACGGTTGTAGACCTGTCAGAACTCAGGCTCAACGTAGAAGACCTGAAAGAGCAGCGGGAGAGCTTAAAGGCGCAGAGGGACAAGGTGAGCAAGCGTGTTACCCGTCTCTATGATGATGAGAACATGCCTGCTGAGCAGCGTGACTTTATGCTTGCCGAGAGCTACGCCGAGATTAAGGGGATAGACGCCACCCTCTCCGAGGTCTCCGAGGAAATCAGAGGGGATGAGAAGGAGGTCTCCCGGATAGTGGGCCTGCTGGAAGAGTCAGGGCTGACGGTTGATGATGCCCTCTTCCAGGCAGTAGAGGAAGCAGAGGTTGAGTTGCCCTCAGGGCCTATTGAGGTGGAGACGGTAGACAACGCTGCTTGGGTAGCGGGAAGGCTGCTTGCTGCTCCTGTAATCCCCGCTGTTATTACTCGGCAGTCCGAGAGGATGCGGAGTCTTCTTGGGGGCCTCAAGGGCGCTATAGAGGCTCAGGAGTGGAAGACGGTCAATGACACCCTGTACCTCCTGGGTGTGAGGGTGTACGTGAACTTTGCGGAGAAGCTGCCTCATGGGGGCAAGGCTGTTCCTGTTGGGTCTAGCGTGAGAATCTCTCTACAGGACAGGGAATACCTTCCTGCTGAGCGGGACACCTTATTAGGCGTTTCTCAGAACACGACGAAGGGACACGCCCTCAAGAACATTCCCATGTTGCGTGAGGCCCTGAACGCGCGCGGCGTACCGGTGAAGGCCCCCGAACCGCTCGCGGAGGGCGCGGCGCAGGACGGCCGACTGCTGTAGGAACGCAAACAGCCCCCGAGGTGGGGGCCTGTGCGTGTGAAGACGGTGCGGTTGCGGGCGGAGCTTAGGTCAGCGCCTTGATGACGGCTTCGCTGAACTCGTTCGTGCCGGCGGTGCCGCCGAGGTCGCGGGTGCGCGGCCCCTCGGCCAGCACCTTGTTCACGGCGTTGTCGAGGCGGCGGGCCGTCTCGTGGTCGCCGAGGTGGTCGAGCATGAGCACGGCGGCCAGGATGCTCGCCGTGGGGTTGGCGACGCCCTGCCCAGCGATGTCGGGCGCCGAGCCGTGAACCGACTCGAAGATGCCGAACTTGTCGCCGACGTTGCCCGAGGCCGCAATCCCCAGGCCGCCCACCAGGCCGGCGGCGAGGTCCGAGAGGATGTCGCCGAACATGTTGGTCATGACCATCACGTCGAACTGTGAGGGATTGCGCACGAGCTGCATGGCGGCGTTGTCCACGATCATGGTGGAGGTGCTCAGGCCCTCGACCGTGGCGGTGTGGTCCATGATCGTGTTCAGGAACAGGCCCTGCGTGACCGGTAGTACGTTGGCCTTGTGCACCACGGTCAGGCGCTTGCCGCGCTTCATGGCGAGGTCGGCGGCGAACTTGCCGATGCGCTCGGAGGCGTCCTTAGTGATCACCGTGTCGGCGATGGCGGTGTCGCCGTAGCGGCGCTCCTGCTCGACGTACAGGCCCTGGGTGTTTTCGCGCACGATTACGAGGTCCACGTTGTCGTAGGCGCCGGGCACCGGGCGGGTGCGGGTGGGCCGCACGTTGGCGTACAGCCCGTACTTGCGCCGCAGGTGGCGGATGGCGCCGAAGAACCCGTCGGGCTTCTCGCCGCTGGGGCTTGTCGCCGCGCCGAACAGGGTCGCGTCGGTGTTCTCGACGGCGTCGTAGGTGGCCTGTGGCACGCTGGTGCCGTGGTCCAGGAAGTATTCGTAGCCGGCCTCGGCAGTCACGTATTCGGCGCTGAAGCCCGCGGCGTCGAGCACGCGGCGGGTGGCCGGAATCACTTCATGACCGATGCCGTCGCCTTCGATCAGACAGATGCGGTAGTTTGCCATAGCCTCCCCAGTCTAAGGGAGAAACGCGAGCCGATACACAGTTGCGCCTGCCCGGATGCGTCACGCCACGGGTAACGCGGTCCGTACGTAGGACCAGGGCTAGAAGCGGCCCAGCAGCTCGGCGGCCAGCTCCCCGGCGAGCAGCGGCCCCAGCAAGAAGCCCTTGCTGCCCAGCCCGGACAGCCGCCATACCCCGTCCTCGCCCTGGCCGCAGCGCAGCCCCGAGAGCCGGGTGCCGCTCCAGCGCCCCGTAAGCTGCGTGCCGTGCAGGCCGGGGGTCAGGGCCAACCCCTTGCCCAGTAGCCAACTCAGCGACCCCAGGGGGAGGTGGGGGGGCGCCCAAACCGGGGCCGGAGCCTCGAAGGTTGCGCCCAGGACCCCGCCGGAGGCCGCCGGAGCGGCGTAGGCCCCGAAACTCACGGGCACAGGCGAGGGTGCGCGGTCCAGCAGCAGCAGGCTGCCCGCACGGTACGTTCCGTCCCCCCCGGCCCAGCCGTGGCCCACCGCGCCGCCGCACCACACGGCCGCGTCAGCCTCCAGGGTCTCGCCGCCGTCCAAAGTGACCTGCTGGGCGCTCCAGCCCACGGCCCGCGCGCGCACTACCCGCGCGCCCGAGGCCCGGCGCAGCGCCGACGTGAACGCCGCGCCGTCGAGCCAGCCGCCCTCGGGCAGCCACAGCGCGTGTGCCCAGCCCGGGGCCAGTTCAGCGGGCGCCTCGACAGGGCTCAGCCAAGTGTGGGGCAGCTCGGCAGGCAGGTTGCGCGTGAACTTCTCGCGGGTGCGGTCATCCGGCACGGGCCGCAGCACGCCGCCCCGGCCGTGCGGCACCGCGTGACCGGCGGCCTCCAGCGCCTCCAGCCAAGTCCAGGTGCGTTGCAGCCCGGCCACTGCCTGGGGGTCCACCTTCCCCGACTGCCCGCGTACCGGATTCAGGAGGGCTGAGGGCACCCGGCTCGCGGCGTGCTGCCCGGTATCGACGAGGGTGACCCGCGCGCCGGCCTGCCCCAGGGCGTAGGCCACCGAGGCGCCGGCGACCCCACCCCCGATCACGGCGACGTGGGGTGGCGAGCTCATAGGGGGCGCACCGCACGCAGGCACTCGCGCTTGCCGGGGGCACCGGGGCGGCGCTCGACCTCCAGGCCCGCCGCCCCCAGCGCGCGGCGCACGTGCCCGGCCGCGCTGTAGGTGGTCAGGACCCCGCCGGGGGCTAGGGCCGCCGCCAGCCTCGCCGTGAACTCGGGCGTCCAGACTTCCGGGTTGCGCGACGGGGAGAAGCCGTCGAGGTACAGCGCCGTGGCCCAGTCGCGCGGCAGCTCGGCCGTGCTCACGTCCTCGAAGCGGACCTCTAGCGCTGCGCCGCCCGCCTGCACCTTCAAGCGTTCTCCGGCAATGTCCCAGGCGCCCAGCAACGCTTCCCAGGCCGGGTGGCCTTCGGCCTCACCGCCCACTGACACCCCACGCAGCGTCTCGGTCGAGACCGGATCGAATTCATAAGCGAGGTACTCAAGAGGGGCGCCGCTGCCGGCCGTCGCTGCCAGTGTGGCGCGGGCGTTCACGCCCACTCCAAACCCGATCTCCAGCACCCGCGGGGCCGGGTGGACATGGGTCCCACTGCCCTCCACGAAGACATGCCACGCCTGCGAACGCGCGCCGTGCCGTGAACCGTAGGCTTCGCCGAAGCGGGCGTTCAGGGCAGTGAGCGAGCCGTCGGGGGTGGTCAGGAGGGGAGGAGAAGAATCGGAACCGAACACCCGCGCAGCATAGGGCGGCGCAGGCGTCGGGTCTGGTGGCCGCGTTTCAGTGAACCGGTCAGCGCAGGTCTTCGTCCACGATGGCGAGTTCGCGGGTCAGACCGTGGGGGTCGCGCACGTCGAGGGTCTCGCGGCGCAGGGTCACGGCTTCCTCGTGTGTCACTGTGCGGCTCTGCTTGCTCAGCACCACGTCGCTCAGGGCGTAGATCTGTTTGGTCACCTCGGCGCGTTCCTCGCGGACGACGACTTCGTAGGTTCGGCCCGGCTCCAGCGCCTCGCCGTTGAGGGTCACGAGGCCCTGGCCGTCCTGCACGGTGATCTCCAGGGTTTCGCGTACGAGCTGTACGGGCACAAGCTCCTCACGCTCGACCACGCGCCGCAGCACGCTCACCGAACCGGCGCCGCCGCGGACGACCTCGATGTTCGCGCGTTCCTCGTGCAGTGTCATGCGGCCGAGTTCCGTGCGGCTCTGGGCCTGCCCCAGCAGGGAGGCGTCGGGTTCACCGGGCAGTGCGGCGGGCATCGTGGGGTCCTGACTCGTCATGGTGGGTCCTCTTTCCTTCCGGGGAATGAAAAAGGCGGGGACATTCCCCCGCCTCTCCGTGCTCAGCCGCTGAGATCAGACCTTGCGGTCGGTGTCGCGGTCGGTCAGCAGGTCGCTGGTGCCTTCACCGCTGAGCTTCACTTCGCCGGTCTTGTTGACGTCGAGGACTTCACGGCCCACGGTGTCGGTCACGGTCTGCGTCTCGGTCACGGCGCGCTTGCCCACACTGATTTCCTCGGTGACGTAGGCCTGTTTGGTGACGTTCGCGCGCTCGGCTTCGAGGTCCACGTTCATCGTCTGGGTGCCTTCGCCCAACACCACGCCTTCCACGGGGCGGGCGTCGCTGACCGCGTGACGCTCAATGACGACTTCCTCGCGCTGAAGGGGCACGTTGACGCTTTCCTGGTGGGTCTCGACGCGCTTGCCGATCTGGACGCTCCCGGCCTTGAAGCGGTCCTTGTTGACCACGAGGCGCTCTTCGAGGAGCTGCAGGCGGTCGGGGGTCTGGTAGGCGCGGCGCTGGTAGTCGGTGCGGTCGGTCAGCTCGGTCTCGCTGACCGAGGTGTTCACCGTGTCGGTGCCCATGCCGCGCAGGACGCGCTCGTCACGGTCCATCGAGTCGCTCGAGTACATTTCGCCTTCGCGGTACTCACTCATTTCCTTGACCTGGTCCTTGGTCAGGTTGTCGAAGTACACGCCCTGCTCGTCGATACGGGCGTGGCCGACCGGCACGAGGACTTCCTTGCTCGAGAACCAGCCGCCCACGTCTACCAGCAGGTAGCGGATACGGCCGCTGTCGGGCTCCACCAGCGCGTCACGCACGGTGCCGATCTTGTCACCACCGTAGCCGTAGGCCACGTGGCCGACTGGGTTGTAGACGTTCTCGTCGTTCAGGTTGTACTCGGCATCGTTGGACAGTTCGGACAGGCGGATCAGGTTGGCTTGCGTCATGGTGGTGCCTCCTCGGGGAATATGTGGCTTGCGGGACTTGCGCCGCTTGAGAGGTAGTTTCGGCGTTCGCCGCCCGTTTTCTTTGAGGACTTGTTAAAGCCCTACAGGGACTGCCCTTGAAGGGACGATCATGAATGTGAGAATCGTTATAGTCTCATCCGATCTGCATCTGGCCCGGCTGCCTGGAGGCCCTCTAGGGTCTATCTTCGGCGCATGTCCTCTGTGCTGGCCGATCTGCGCTCCGATACTGTGACCACCCCCACCCCCGAGATGCGGAGCGCGATGGCGGACGCCGCCGTGGGCGACGACGTCTACGGTGAAGACCCGACCGTCAACGCCCTGCAGGCCGAAGTTGCGCGCCAGACCGGCTTCGAGGCCGGGCTGTTCATGCCCTCGGGCACCATGACCAATCAGGTGGCCATCGCGCTGCACAC
This sequence comes from Deinococcus sp. Leaf326, assembly GCF_001424185.1. Classification (NCBI taxonomy): domain Bacteria; kingdom Thermotogati; phylum Deinococcota; class Deinococci; order Deinococcales; family Deinococcaceae; genus Deinococcus; species Deinococcus sp. Leaf326. The sequence goes on from NZ_LMOM01000054.1 coordinate 216,843, forward strand.
CCGCCGGGGCGAGGAGGTCATCTGCGCCGAGGGCTCGCACATCTACGAGTGGGAACTGGGCATGATGGCGACCTTTAGCGGCGTGGTGCCCCGCTTCGTACCCGCGCCTCTCGGGGTGCCTGCCCCCGAGGACGTGCGGCTGGCGGTTCGGCGCAGCATCCACCAGTCTCCCAGCGGCATGATCAGTCTGGAAAATACCCACAACAAGGCGGGCGGTACGGTCATTCCGCTCGACGTGCTGGCCGGCGTGCGCGAGGTGGCGACCCAGGAGGGGCTGCCCCTGCACCTCGACGGGGCGCGGGTCTACAACGCGGCGGCGGCGCTGGGGGTGCCGGTCGCCGAGATCACGCGCCACTTCGATACAGTCAGCGTATGTCTCAGCAAGGGGCTGGGGGCCCCGGTCGGCAGCGTGCTGTTGGGCTCTAAGGAGCTGATGGCCCGCGCCCACCGCTACCGCAAGATGATGGGCGGCGGGATGCGGCAGGCGGGTGTGCTGGCCGCCGCCGCCCTCATCGCCCTGCGCGACGGCCCCGCGCAGCTGCCCGCCGACCACCGCCGCGCCCGCGTGCTGGCCGGCGCCCTGGTGGACGCCGGCTACACGGTGAACCTGGAGGCCGTGCAGACCAACATCGTGTACGCCACGCTGCCCGGCGCGGCCGAGCGGGCGGCGGCCTGGGCCGAACGGGGGGTGCTCGCCAACGCGCTGGGCCACGACTCGGTGCGCTTTGTGCTGCACCACCAGATCGACGACGAGGCCCTGGACCGGGCCATCGCGGTCCTCACCGCCTGAGTGCTCCCCGGGCCTCTGCCCGGCGCGATTGCTCAAGGCGCGCTGGGCCGCGCCTCAGCATGGCCGTCTCCGCTTCGGGCAGGCTGGGGGAACTTTGGCCCGCCGCCTGCCGCCCACGAACTGGCCTCCGCCTCCGCAGCCTCCCGAATGCTGCGCGCTGTGTGGCCGCGAGGTACCGCTGCTGACCGAGCATCACCTCGTGCCGCGCTCGCAGGGCCGGCGCCGCGGGGTGCCGGTCCACGACCTGCCCACCGTCATGCTGTGCGGGCCGTGCCATAAATTCCTGCACCGTACCTTCACCAACGCCGAACTGGCCACCGACTACCCCACGGTCGAGGCGCTGCTGAGCCACCCGGAAGTCGAGCGTTTCGTGCGCTGGGTGCGGACCCAGCCCGCGACCCGCGGCGTGCGCGTGCGCTGAAGCTGGGGAGACGCGCCGCGCGGCGAACGGCACCCGCCGATCCCCCAAAAGCGTGAGGTCGGGGCGGGGGTGGGCGCGCTACCTTACGGGCCATGACGTTTCCCGACGCGCCCCGTCCGCCCGATCCACCCGCTTGGCCGGGCGAGAGCACGCCGCCCCCGGCTCCGGCCGGTCCGCAGATCCGCGCGGTGGACGGCAACCGCGCCGCGCTTTCCCTGCTGGTCGTGCAGAACGTGATCTCGGCGCTGCTGCTGGGGCGGAGCGTGCCGCTGGGAACGGCGCTGCTCGGCGCCTTCGCGGTGACGGTCGTCGTGGCCTTCACGCTCTTTCGCCCGGTCATGACGGCTCTGCTGCGCGACACCCGCTGGCGGACGCCGCCGTCGTGGGGAACAGCGCTCGCGGCCTTCGTGCTGGCGTTCATCGCCTCGCGGGCGGTGGCGCTGGCCTACGTGCTGCTCTTTCCCTCGGCGGCCGACGCGGTCCCGCAGTTCCTGAGCCGCGGTGCCGACCAGTGGGCGCTGTTCCTGGCGGCGGGTCTGCTCATTCCCCTGGCCGAGGAGGTCGCCTTCCGGGGCCTGATGATGCGCGGGCACGAGCGCGCGGCGGGCTTCACGGTCGCGGCCCTGACCACCACCTTCGCCTTCTCGCTGGCGCACGGCGTTCCGGCGAGCATCGCGGGCATCCTGCCGCTGGCCTACGTGCTCGCGCGGGTCGTGCAGCACAGCGGCAGCCTGTGGAACGGGGTCATCATCCACGCAGCCAACAACACGCTGGCCGTGGTGCTCGGGGCGGTGCTCGCGGGCCGGGACCTCGGGCAGCCGGAAGAGGCGGCCTCGCTGCTCAAAGACGAGGCGCTGCGCCTGCCCCTAGCCGGCGGCACACTGCTGTTCGGCCTCGCCGTGCTGTTCGTGTGCCACCTCTGGCTGACCCCAAAGGCCGACCCCCAGGAACGCCGCGCGCCCGGGCCGTGGCTCAGCGGGGCGTATGTCGCCGTGGTGGTCTTCGGGGTGGTGTCGCTGCTGCTGACCCTGCCCTTCGCCCAGGGGTGGCTGGGCCGGATCAGCGCCCTGTTGAACTAAAGACTGGCACTCCCGGAGGTGGCCCGGCGTGATTCGCGCGTCCGGGCCACCTTCCCTGTCTGTCCTTTGTCCTGCCCCGCCTGCTCTAGAGTGAGCCGGCTATGGCCTCCCGCCCCTCCCGCCCGCGTCCCCCTGGGGCCGACCCGGCCGTTTCCGGCCCGTCCCGCAGCGCGCGGCGCGCGGCTCAGCGTTCTTCCCGGCCTGTGCCCACGGTGCCGCCTCCTAGCCTGGCCCGCGCGCCGCTGGCGGTGGACCTGCTCACTGCGCCGCGCACCTTCGGCACCGCGCTGGGCCGCGCCGACACCGTCTGGTGGACCTACTGGCCGGTGCCGGTCGTCACGGCGCTCCTCTCTGGGGTGGCCTACGCGCTGCTGCTGCGCCCAGGTCTGAACCTCGCGGCCACTGAGGCCCTGCGCGCCGCCGGCCAGAGCGGCTCGGCCGCGCCCACCTTCCTCTCGCACGTGACCAACGCCTTCGGTAGCGTCTTTCTCGCCTTGATCACCCTGGGGCTGATGTGGAGTCTGGGCCGACTGGGGGCCGGACGGGGCCGCGACGGGCGCGGCGCGCGGGTACCCGAGATCTTCAGCGCGTCCTTCGCCCTGCTCGTGCCGCTGTACCTGCTCGTGATCGTCCTCGTATTCGCGACTCCGGCAGCGAACTGGGCTCTGCCGGCGGCAGCCCTCCAGGCGGCGCAGGGCAATCTTCTCGAACTTCAGCGGGCGGCGCTGCACAGCGCCGCGCAGACCCCGGCAGCGCTGGCCCTGTTCGTCGTGACGCTGCTGGGCACGGCCGCGCAGTGTGCGCTGGCCTACCCGGCGCTGCGCGAAACCACCGGCAGCCCTGCCCGCGCGGCCCTGGGTGCCGGACTGCCGCTGCTGCCTGCCCTGGCCGCGCAGCTTATCGGCGTGGCCCCGCTGCTCATCGCCCGCGCGTCCGGGGGCTAGGCGGTCTCCGGGTCGCCGCTCCGGCAAAGGTGCACCATGGGTCATGCCCAGCCTGCCGCCACCCCCGCATAGCCTCGTGAATCTGGACGCCACCCGCGAACGGTTTGGCCCCGAACGGGTGGTTCTCCTGACCGAGATGGCCTATACGGGGGATCCCCTGGCCGACGCCGTTACCCAAGAGCTGCGCGCCGGCGGCGAGACGGCGCGGCGCGCCCTTGACCTGGGACTCCACCACGGCGCCGCCTTTCTGGACGACCGCTTTCCGGCATTGCGGTCCCTGCTGGCGCAGGCCGAGGCCGACCCGCCCTGGCTGGACCGGGCCCGGCTCGCGCGCGGCTCGGAGGCCTACCTCGCCATCGGCAACGTCTGGATCACGCTGTCGCTCGGACCCGGCTCGCTGACGCATACCTACAGCTCGCCCAGCATCGCGCGGGTGCTCGTGCGGACGGCCAACCTGACCCGGATGGCCCGGCGGCGCATCGTCGAGACGGGGGTGTGGAACATCGAAACCGCGCTGCCCGGCGGCCTGGAACGGGGCGCGGCCGGCTATGTCCATAATCTCCAGGTGCGGCTGCTGCACGCCGGGGTGCGGGCCAGCCTGCGTACGCGTGGCTGGGACGACCGCGAGACCGGCGCGCCCATCAACCAGGTCGAGATGGCGCGCACCTGGCTGGATTTCACCTACGTGCCCTTCCGGGCATTGGGAGCCTTCGGCATCACCTTCAGCCGCGCCGAGCTGGACGACCTGTACCACTTCTGGCGCTACGTCGCGCACCTGCTGGGCGTGGACCCCCGGCTGTACGGCGACGTGACGGGGCAGGATCAGGCCGGAGAACTGCTCGCCCTCATCAACGGCACGATGGAGCCGGCCACCGACGACACCCGGCGCCTGACGCGCGAGATGCTCGTGGCAGTCGCGGGGTTGCTCGAACCCAGCCTGCGCCTGCCGCTCCCGCTGCTGCTGGACCTCACGCATGCGCTGGCACGGCAACTGCACGGTGACGCGCTGGCCGATCGCCTGGAAATCCGTCGGCCGCCCATCCGCCACGCGCTGCCACTGTTCACGCTCGCCAACCGCGTGCGCCGCGCTCACGAACGCCTCTCACCCGGGCAGCGGGCAGGGGCCATCCGGGCGACGGTGGCCTACTTCCGGGAGCAGCTCGCCGCGCTGGAAGGGCCAACCACCTACCAGCGCCCTGCCGGGGACCAGCCGCCCTGCCGGTAACGCAGGAGCCCCCCGCCCAGCTCTGAGAGCCCAGCCATAAGAAAAGCCCCCACCCGTTTCCAGGTCGGGGCTTCGCTTCAGGCCCGGGTACGGGCCGTCGGCACAGGCTTTAGTCGTCGTAGCCGAGGGTGGTAGGCGTGCCCCCACGGCTGTCGTCGTAGCGTTGGGTGCCGGTAACGGCGTCGTTGCTTACGCTGCCCTCGCCGTACTTCTCCAGCGTGCGCTCGTCGGCCACCTGCATGTCACGGACCGTGATCAGACCGGTACCGGCCGGGATCAGCTTGCCGAGAATCACGTTTTCCTTCAGGCCGATCAGGTCGTCCACCTGGCCGCGCATAGAGGCTTCGGTGAGGACGTGGGTCGTGTGCTGGAAGCTCGCCGCCGACAGCCACGACTTGGTGGTCAGGCTGCTCTTGGTGATGCCCAGCAGCACCGGCTTCCAGCTCGCGGGGTTCTGGCCCTCGGGCAGGGCGTCGTTGGCGCCGTCTACCTCCCAGCGCTCGACGGTCTGGCCTTCGAGCAGCGTGGTGTCGCCACCGTCGGTGATCTCGACCCAGCGCAGCATCTGCCGCACGATGATCTCGATGTGCTTGTCATGCACCTTCACGCCCTGCGAGCGGTACACGCGCTGCACTTCCTCGACGAGGTAACGCTGCGCGGCGTCACTGTCCTTGTACAGGAGCAGGTCGTGCGGGTTGATCGCTCCGCGCGTCAGCGGCTGGCCGGCTTCGACCTGTTCGCCGTCCTTCACGGTCATGCGCAGCGCCTTGCCGATCTTGGTGGCCGTCTTGGAGCTGTACTGCTCGTCCTCGGCCTCGATGCGCACGAGGTAACGCTCTTCTTCCTCTTCGATACGCACCACGCCGTCACGGTCGGCCACGACAGCCTGGGTCTTGGGCTTGCGCGCTTCGAACAGCTCAATCACGCGGGGCAGACCCATCGTGATGTCGCCGCCGCCTGCGATACCGCCGGTGTGGAAGGTACGCATGGTGAGCTGCGTGCCGGGCTCGCCGATCGACTCGGCCGCCACCACGCCCACCGCTTCCCCCATCGAGACGGGCTTGGCCTGCGAGAGGTCGTAGCCGTAGCACTTCTGGCACACGCCGGCCTTGACGCGGCAGTTCAGCGGGGTCCGCACGTACACTTCGCCCAGCGCCTTGGCGTCCTTGGTGATGGCCTTGACGTCTTCGAGCGAGATCATCTCGCCTTCGGGAATCACGCGGCCGTCACTGAGCTGCACGTCGGCCGTCAGGGTGCGGCCGTAGATCGAGGTCTCGATCTCGCTGCCCTTGCGGCTGCGCCACTCGCCGGTGCGGTCGTCGGTCGCGCCCAGGGGCATGACGGTGGAGTCGGTGGTTCCGCAGTCCACGTCGCGCACGACCACTTCGTGAGCCACGTCCACCAGCTTACGGGTCAGGTAACCCGAGTCGGCCGTACGCAGCGCGGTGTCGGCGCCGCCCTTACGTGCCCCGTGGGTCGAGATGAAGTACTCGGCCACGGTCAGGCCTTCGCGGAAGCTCGCCTTGATCGGCACTTCGATGGTCGAGCCGTCAGGGCGGGCCATCAGGCCGCGCATCCCGGCCAGCTGACGGATCTGCTGGGGGTTACCACGGGCGCCCGACTGGCTCATGATCCACAGCGGGTTGAAGGGGTAGTTCTGGCTGAAGTTCTCGAACACCGCGTTCTTCACTTCGTCGGTGGTGTCGTTCCACAGCTGCACGACCTGCTTGTAGCGCTCTTCTTCGGTCATGAAGCCGAACTCGTAGTTCTGCTCGATTTCCTTGAGCTTCAGGTCGGCTTCGGCCAGCAGTTCGGGTTTATTGGGGGGCAAGACGATGTCGTCAATGCCGATGGTGATGCCCGAGGTCGTGGACAGCTTGAAGCCGCTGTCCTTGAGGCCGTCGAGCAGGCCAGCGGTCGCCTCGATCCCGAGCTGCTTGAAGCAGGCCATGACCATGTCCTTGAGGCTGTCCTTCTCGTAGGTCGTGTTCAGGTCGAACAGGTCGTCCACGAGGTGCGCCTGGTTGCCCAGGGCTTCCTGCACGATGCGGCGGAAGCTGACGCGCCCGGCGCTCGTGTCGTGCACGGCCCCGTTCAGGCGGATACGCACGTGGTCCTGGTTGTCGATCTCGCCGCGCTCGACGGCCATGACGGCCTCGTCGGGTGAGGAGAAGACGTATTTCAGGCGGCCGGGGCTGGTCTCGGCGCCCCGCACCATGACGGGGCTGTTGAGGCTGAGCTTGCCCTCGCCGTAGGCCGTGAGCACGTCGTTCTCGCTGGCGAACTCGCTGCCGGCACCCAGGGTGTCGCGGCGCAGCTGGGTCAGCGTGAAGATGCCGAGGATGATGTCGCGGCTGGGCTTGACGTTCGGCTCGCCGTTGGCGGGCGAGAGCAGGTTGTGCGACGCCAGCATCTGGATGCGGGCTTCGGCCTGCGCCTGTGCCGAGAGCGGGACGTGAATCGCCATCTGGTCGCCGTCGAAGTCGGCGTTGAAGGCTTCACAGACCAGCGGGTGCAGCTGGATGCTCTGGCCTTCGACCAGGACCGGCTCGAACGCCTGGATGCCGAGGCGGTGCAGGGTCGGCGCGCGGTTGAGCAGCACGACCTTGTCCTCGATCACTTCTTCCAGGGCGTCCCACACGCTGTCGCGGGTGTCGCGGTAGCGCTCGAGCATCTTGCGGGCCTGCTTGATGTTCGTGACTTCGCCCTTTTCTTCGAGCACCTTGAACAGGAAGGGCTTGAAGAGTTCGAGCGCCATGCGCTTGGGCACTCCGCACTGGTGCAGGCGGAGCTGCGGGCCGACCACGATGACCGAGCGGCCCGAGTAGTCCACGCGCTTGCCCAGCAGGTTCTGGCGGAACCGGCCCTGCTTGCCGCCGAGCAGGTCGGTCAGCGAGCGCAGCGCGCGGTCGCTGCCGGGGTTGGTCACGGGGCTGCCGCGCCGGCCGTTGTCGATCAGCGCGTCCACCGCTTCCTGCAACATGCGCTTCTCGTTGCGGATGATCATGTCGGGCGCGCCCTGACCGATCAGCTTCTTGAGACGATTGTTGCGGTTGATCAGGCGGCGGTACAGGTCGTTGAGATCCGAGGTCGCGAAACGGCCACCGTCCACCTGCACCATCGGGCGCAGATCGGGCGGCATCACCGGCACGGTGTTGAGGATCATCCACGAGGGCGCGTTGCCGCTCGACTTGAACGAACGGGTCACTTCCAGGCGCTTGCGGGCCTTGGCGCGCTTGTGGCGCGACGAGTCCTTCATCTGTTCGCTCAGCTCGGCTTCGAGTTCGTCGAGGTCAAGATCATCGAGCAGTTCCTTGACGGCTTCGGCGCCCATCTTGGCCTCGAAGTCGTAGGACTCGATCACGCGGACCTGCTTGCGCACGAGGTCGATCTCGATGCGGCCCGAGATCTCGCTGCGCAACTCTCCGGCGTCGGCCAGGTCTTCGCCCGGCTCCACGCGGTCACCGTTCACGACGAGCGGCTCGTCGTTGTACGTATACACCTTGGCCTTGCTGACGATCACGCTGGCGGGCGCGTGCAGGGTGATGACCCCGTCGGCCTCAGCGATGATCTCCTCTTCCTTGTCGATGGCCCCGATGACCTTCTGGCCCTTGCGCACGTCGCTGCCGTCGCCGACGAGCACGTGCATCGTGGGGTTGATGGGGTACTCGGCGCGGCGGGTCCAGTGCGCCGTGACGGTCACGTCGCCCTTCTTCTTGGGCAGAGTGACGCCCGAGAGGCTGGAGTCGCGGCTCACGCGCAGGCGCTGGCCGCTCTTGGCCTCGGCCAGCACGGCGCCGGCGTCCACGATCTCGCCGTAGACCACCTGCACGTCCATGCCGTGCGGCACGTACACGCGCGCCAGCACTTCGCCCAGGGGCGCGGCTTCTTCCTCTTCACCGGTCGCAGCAACCTGCTCGCGCAGTTCCACCATGACCGAGTCCTCGCCCATCTCGTGCAGGTACACGGTGCCGGCCACGGGGGCCGTGAACTGCACGTCCTGTTCCAGCTCGGCCAGAATCTCGCCGGCACGGAAGGTTTCCTGCTCGACGACCGCGCCCTCGGGCAGCGGCAGGTTCGCCTCGACCTTCTCGGCGTAGGCGATCTCGGCGCGGCGCGGGAAGCGGTACTGCGCCAGGCCGTCCATCTTGCTCACGACGTTGCCGCCCAGGATCTGGCCGCGCGTCACGTACTCGCCGTCACGGATGACCGCTTCCTGGCCGCCGGGGATGGTGTAGGTCTCCTGGCGACCGAACCGCAGTTCGCGGTACTCGTCGTCCGAGAGCAGTTCGCCGCGCTTGAGCGGGCGGCCGTCCTTCTGGGCGTTCAGGGCGTTGGTCACCAGGAACGAGCTGAAGTACAGCACCTTCTCGAGCTGGCCGGCCGACAGGTCGAGCAGCGTGCCGACCTTGCTGGGGGCGTCCTTGACATACCAGATGTGCGCGGCCGGGGTTGCGAGGTCGATGTGGCCCATGCGGTAACGCCGGACCTTGCTGCTCGTCACCTCGACGCCGCAGCGCTCGCAGACCTTGCCCTCGTAGCGCTGGCGCTTGTACTTCCCGCAGGCGCACTCGTAGTCCTTGATCGGCCCGAAGATGCGCTCGTCGAAGAGGCCCTCGCGCTCGGGCTTCAGGGTGCGGTAGTTGATGGTCTCGGGCTTTTCGACTTCGCCGAACGACCACTCACGGATCTTGTCGGGCGAAGCGATGGCGATACGAACTTTGCTGAAATCTTTCAAAGCAGTTGCTCCTTGGATGGGAGGCCTGGGGGCGGGGCGGCGGGGGAGAGGCGCCCACTCGGGGCGAGGCCTCTCCCGGACGCCGGCCTCAGCGCTTGGGCATCATGCCTTCGAAGATGTCGACCGGCTTGTCGCTGCCGTCGAGCACTTCGACATTCAGGCCCAGCGAGTGCAGTTCCTTGACGAGCACCTTGAAGGACTCGGGAATCGTGCTGCCCGACACTTCCTCGCCCTTGACGATGCTCTGGTACGCGGCGTCGCGGCCGTCGATATCGTCGGACTTGATGGTCAGCATTTCCTGCAAGACGTGCGCCGCGCCGTAAGCTTCGAGCGCCCACACTTCCATCTCGCCGAAGCGCTGGCCACCGAACTGGGCCTTACCACCGAGCGGCTGCTGGGTGATGAGGCTGTAGGGGCCGGTCGAGCGGGCGTGCAGCTTGTCTTCCACCATGTGGTAGAGCTTCATGACGTACATGGTGCCGACCACCACAGGGCCGCTGATCGGCTCGCCGCTGCGTCCGTCGTACAGGATGCTCTTGCCGGTGCGCGCCAGGCTCATCTGTGCGGTTTCGTAGTCGCCACGCGGCTCGGCCACCACGCCGGTCTTGCCCGCTCGGTCGAGCACTTCCTGCTCGCGCTTGTCGAGTTCGAAACCTTCGTCCTTGCGCTTCTGGAGCCGTTCAGCCGCCGCCACCTCGAGCATTTCCTTGATGGTCGCCTCGGTCACCGAGTCGAACACCGGGGTCTCGAACTTCTGGCCGGTCAGGCGGGCTACTTCGCCCAGGTGGGTTTCGAGAATCTGGCCGAGGTTCATGCGCGAGGGCACGCCCAGCGGGTTGAACACGAGGTCGACGGGGGTGCCGTCTTCCAGGTAGGGCATGTCTTCAGGGGGCAGGATCTTGGAGACGACGCCCTTGTTGCCGTGGCGGTTGGCCACCTTGTCGCCCACCTGAAGCTGACGCTTCTGGGCCACGTACACGCGCACCATCTCGCGCACGCCGGGCTTGAGGTCCACGCCCTCGTCGCCGCGGCGGAAGCGCACGGTCTTGACGACGATGCCGCCCTGACCCGACTGCACGCGCAGTGAGGTGTCCTTCACTTCACGGGCCTTCTCGCCGAAGATCGAACGCAGCAGTCTCTCTTCGGGAGTGGGTTCCGACTCACCCTTGAAGCTGGTCTTGCCGACCAGGATGTCGCCGGGCTTGACCTCGGCGCCCACGCGCACGATGCCGTCCTCGTCGAGGTCGCGCAGGGCGGCCTCACTGAGTCCCGGAATGTCGCGGGTGATCTTTTCCGGCCCGAGCTTGGTGTCGCGCGCTTCGATCTCGTCTTTTTCGATGTGCACCGAGGTGTAGTAGTCCTTGCGGACCAGGCCCTCACTGATGCAGATCGCGTCTTCGAAGTTGAAGCCGTCGAAGGGCATGATGGCGATGGTGATGTTCTGCCCGAGCGCCAGGCGGCCGAGGTCCGAGGCGGGGCCATCGGCGATGACCTGACCGGCCGTGACCGTGTCACCGATGTTCACGATGGGACGCTGGTCGAGGTTGGTGCCCTGGTTGCTGCGGGTGAAGCGCACGAGCTCGAAGGTACGGATGTTCCCGGCGTTTAGGTGCTGCGCGGGCGCGTCTTCGGTCAGGGTGACCTGGATGACGCGGGCGTCCACGTAGCTCACGCGGCCGGCCACGTCGCTCACGACGCTCGTGCCCGAGTCGGTCACGACGCGGCGCTCGACGCCCGTGCCTACGGCGGGGCTGTCGGCGCGTACGAGGGGCACGGCCTGCGACTGCATGTTGGAACCCATGAGCGCGCGGTTGGCGTCGTCGTGCTCCAGGAAGGGAATCAGGGAGGTGTTGATGGAAACGATCTGCTTCGGACTGACGTCCATGTACTCGACTTCAGTCGGGTCGTATAGCAGGGGATCGCCCTTCTTACGGGCCAGCACGCGCTCCTCGGCGAAGGTACCGTCGTCGTTCAGGGCGCTGTTGGCCTGCGCGATCACGTAACGGTCCTCGATGTCGGCCGTCATGTACTCGACGTTGTCGCTGACCTTGCCGTCCTGGGCTTTGCGGTAGGGCGCCATGATGAAGCCCAGGTCGTTGACCTTCGCGTAGCTGCTGAGGGACGAGATCAGGCCGATGTTCGCGCCTTCAGGTGTCTCGATCGGGCAGATCCGGCCGTAGTGTGTCCGGTGCACGTCGCGCACGTCGAAGCCGGCGCGCTCACGGGTCAGGCCGCCCGGCCCCAGGGCCGAGATGCGGCGCTTGTGGCGCAGGTCCGACAGCGGGTTGGTCTGGTCCTTGAACTGGCTGAGCTGGCTGCGCCCGAAGAACTCGCGCATGGCCGCCACAATGGGGCGGTTGTTCACGAGCTTGGTGGGGGTGGCGGCGTCGGGGTTGCCCAGCAGCATACGCTCACGTACACCACGTGCCATACGGCCCATACCTACGCGCAGCTGGTCGGCCAGCAGTTCGCCCACCGTCCGCACGCGGCGGTTGCCGAGGTGGTCGATGTCGTCGGCGTGCACGGGCACGGGGTTCGACACGCCGTCCTCGTCCGCACCGATGGTCACGGTGTCCTGGCCCTGCTGAAGCGCCATGAGGTAACGGATGGTGTCCACCAGGCCGGCGTCGCTGAACTTGCCGTCGGTAAACGTCAGCAGCGTGCGCTCGGGACGGTTGACGCCCAGCTTGGTGTTCATCTTGAAGCGGCCGGGTTCGCCCAGGTCGTAGCGGCGGGGGTCGGCCAGCAGGCCGTAGAGGTACTGCACGGCCTTGTCTCGCTTGGGCGGATCACCGGGACGAAGCACCGTGAACAGGCGCAGCAGGGCTTCGTCGGCGCCCATCCCCGCGCTCTTGTCCTCGGCCTGCTCGGCCTCGGGGCCGAATTCGCTGAACAGCGTGCGCAGGCTCGCGTCGTCGTAGCCCAGCACGCGCAGCAGCATCGCCACGGGGAACTTGCGCTTGTTGACCTTCATTTCCAGCACGCCGGCGTTGTACTCCAGCTCGATCCACGGGCCACGCTTGGGCATGGGGATGATCGCAGCCGTGTACAGGCGCTTGATGCCCTTGTAGCTGCTCGTGAAGTACACGCCGGGGCTACGGTGGATCTGCGAGATCACGACGCGGTCGGCGCCGTTGATCACGAAGGAACCGTCCTTGGTCATCAGCGGCAGGTCGCCCAGGAACACCTGGTCTTCCTTGATGAGGCCCGAGTCCTTATGGATGAGCTGAAGCTTGGCGTACATCGGGGCCTGGTAGGTCAGGTCCTTCTCGCGGCACTCTTCCGGGGTGTAGGGCGGCTCACCCAGACGGTATTCCAGGTAGTCGAGCACCAGACCCGTCGAGCGGCCCTTCTCGGTCTCGTCAATGGGAAAGACTTCCTTGAACGCGCTCTGGAGGCCGCTGTCGGCCCGCCGGTCGGGGGCGCGGTCTGCCTGCAGGAAGGCGCGGAAGGAGTTGACCTGCACTTCAGTCAGATTGGGAAGCGGGATGACTTCGGTGATTTCACCGAACCGCTCAATGCGTGGGGGCGTATGGTTCGACGTCATTCACACCTCTGCGCCAGATGATGCTGGCCCGCGTCTTCTCTGGGCATTCCAAAAGACGCGGGCGAGACACAGGCCCCATTGGCCGTGTCCCGAATGTGTTGCTCAGTTGTGAAGTCCGGCTGATTGCAAGGAACTCCTGCCCAACCCATCATGGTCGGCCACAGGGAAGTATACGTCCTTCACGGTATTCCTGTCAAATTTTGTCGAGTTTCATATCGTACGGTGGCAACAGACCGTCACGCTTGAGCATGAAGGGAACCGCAGGGCCAGATCCCGGCGTGTCCTGCGGCTCTCAAGCGCGGCCGATAGACTGGTTCCGTGGAGTTTCTGCAACCCTACCTGCCCGTCATTTTCACTGTGCTGCGCGTCCTGGCGGTGGTTAGTCTGGTACACGCCATCGTCACCCGGCAGCAGCTCTACTGGATGTTCATGTTGGGCTTCGGGGCCCTGCTCGGCAGCGTCTTCGGGCTGCTGGGCACGTTGGCCTACGTTTTTCTGGTACTCGTGCCGTCGCTGCGCAGTGGAGGGCAGCGGGCCAGCCGCGCCGTACAGTCGGGCCTGGAGGCCATCAAGCCGCTCGACACCCGCATCCGTGAGGCGCAGGAACGTCTGGGCGAGAGCGACACGCTGGCCCACCGCAGCGACCTTGCGGCCCTGCTGGCCCGTGGGGGCCGCGAAGCCGAGGCACAGGCGACCCTCGACCCGCTGCTCCGCGGAATCTACGCCGACGATCCGGTGGTGCTGCTTACCAGTGCCGAACTTGATCTCGCCCGGCAGCAACCCGCGCAGGCCGAGGACCGACTTTCCCGCGTGGATCTCAGGACGAGCGCGGCGACGCGCACGCGCACCTTGACTCTGCTGGCCCAGGCCCAGGCGGCGCAGGGCAAGCCGGAGGCCGACGCCACCTACCGCGAGGCGATGACGGCCTCCACCACGGAGGAGCCGCGTGCCCGTTACGCCGCGTATCTCGCTGCCCAGGGCCGCGCGGCGGAGGCGCGGACGCTTCTGGACGCCATGTCGAAGACCGAGGCCAAGGCGACGGCCCTCTACCGCCGCCAGGAACGCGACTGGTTCGCCTTGGCGGCAGAAGTCCGGCGCGAACTGAAATGAAAAGCAAACCCCCACCCGCACTCCGGGTGGGGGGCTGGAAGTCCAGCTTACCAGCGGTCGTCGCGGCGGGGGCGGTCGTTGTAGGCAGGCGCCGGAGCGGCCTTGGTCACCACGATGCTCTTGGCCTGGGGCCCCTTGCCGTTCTGGCCCGGTTCGATCTCGAATTCGACTTCGTCGCCTTCGTTGAGCTTCTTGAACCCCTGGGCCTGGATAGCGCTGAAGTGCGCGAACACGTCGGCGCTGCCTTCCGTCTCGATGAATCCGAAGCCCTTCTCTGCGTTGAACCACTTCACTCTACCTGTTGCCATCTTGATTCTCCTTGCCCCCACCAACAACCGGACGTTCCTGTGATCGGACCCGGTCCGTCCGTTTTGGATCTGCGCTGGCGTTGAACCCCGACAGGATAGGGGAAGGACATTCCGGTAAAACGCGACTCTAGTCACAATTTTTCTGGAGCCGATGAGGACTTCCCAAGGCCAGTCTTCGCCTGCGAGAAATGAAAAACCCCAACCCGGCCGTGAGGCACAGGTTGGGGCGCACTCCGGCGCGTTGAGACTTACTTCAGTTCGACGCGGGCGCCAGCAGCTTCGAGCTGGGCCTTGAACTTCTCGGCGTCGTCCTTGCTGACGGCTTCCTTGACGGCGCCGCCCTTCTCGCTCAGGTCCTTCGCTTCCTTCAGGCCCAGGCCCGTGATGGCGCGCAGTTCCTTAATGACGTTGATCTTGCTCGAGCCGGCGTCCACCAGCACGACGTCGAACTCGGTCTTCTCTTCAACGGCAGCGGCCGGGCCAGCCGAGGCGGGGCCAGCGGCGACGGCGGCGGTGACGCCCCAGGTTTCCTTCAGACCGTCGATGAGGTCCGCGAGTTCCATGATGGTGAGCTGGCCGAGCTGGTCGATAAGAGCCTGTTTGTCGTAAGCCATGATGTGTTCCTCCTGAACTGAGATGGTGATGCGTGTGGTGCTGTGAAGGGAAGAGGTGACCGGCGCTTAAGCGCTCTGGCCCTCGCCTTCGAGTTTTTCGCGGTAGGCTTCGAGGATACCCACAAAGCTGCTGAGGTGAGCGCTGAGCACACCGACCAGTTCGCCCTGCAGGCTCTGCTTGCTGCCGAGGCTGGCGAGACGTTCGACGATACGCACGTCAACCTTCTTGCCTTCGACGAAGCCGCCCTTGATGGCCGGGATGCCCCGGTCGTTGCCCTTTGCCGCGTCGCTGAGGGCCTTGGCAACCCCGGCGGGGTCTTCATGGGCCAGCACGAGGGCGCTGGGGCCTTTCAGGGCGTCCGTGAAGTCACGGCCATTTTCCTGAAGGGCGATGTTGATCAGGGTGTTCTTGGCAACGATAAGCTGCCCACCCTTCTCACGGATGTCTTTACGCAGTTTGCCCAGCTGGCCGGCGCTCAGTCCTTGGTAGTCGACAACATAGAAGGTGTCGACGCCCGAGAGGCTGCTCTTGAGGCCGCTGAGGTCCTGCAGGTTCTTTTCGTTCGCCACGCGTGACCTCCTTGGTGGTGAACGAGGTCCAGGTGCAACAACTTTTCGCAGCCTGGCAACTCGGCGGGATGTTTAAACCTGGCAAGGGTCCCTGCTGTCTTTGGTGCCTGAATAAGGGCGGATTGGAAAGGTGCGAAAAGCCGCACCGGGGTGCCGAAAGAAAGCCGGCTCAGGGTGGAGCGGCCCGGAGGTGGGCCGCTCCGGCCGGACTCAGGCCAGGGCCTGCGCGCCCAGGGTCAGCGGAATGCTGGGGCCCATGGTCGTGGTCAGGTAGGCGCTGCGCAGGAACACGCCCTTGGCGCTGCCGGGCTTGGCAGCTTCGAGAGCGGAGATCAGCGCGGCGTAGTTGGCCGTGAGATTGCCCGCGTCGAAGCTGGCCTTGCCGATGGGCGCGTGGACGACGCCGGTCTTGTCGTTACGGAACTCGATGCGGCCAGCCTTGAGGCCGCGCACCATGCCCGTCACGTCGGGACCGACAGTCCCGCTGCGGGGGTTGGGAAGCAGACCGCGCGGCCCGAGCAGACGCGCGAGCTTCTGGCCGACCTGCGCCATCACGTCGGGCGTCGCCACCACGGCGTCGAACTCCATGAAGCCGCCGGCGATGCGGTCGATCAGCTCGTCGCCGCCGACGATGTCCGCGCCCGCCGCTTCCGCAGCCTGCACGTTGTCGCCCTTGGTGATCACGGCGACGCGCACGGTGCGGCCGGTGCCGTGAGGCAGAGCCACGGTGCCGCGCACCGTCTGGTCACTCTTGCGGGGGTCGATGCCGAGGCGGAAGTGCACTTCCACGGTCTCGTCGAACTTGGCGGTGGCCAGTTCGCGCACCAGGGCGGCGGCTTCGTCAATGCTGTACTGCTTGTCGCGGTTGACCTTTTCGATCAGGGCGCGGTAACGCTTGCCGTGCTTAGGCATGGGGATTCCCCTCGATGGTCACGCCCATGCTGCGGGCGGTGCCGGCGACCGTCTGTGCGGCGGCTTCGACGCTGCCCGCGTTCAGGTCGGGCATCTTGGTCTTGGCGATTTCCAGAACCTGGTCCCAGTCGAGCTTGCCGACCTTGGCCTTGTTGGGGGTCGGGCTGCCCTTCTGCAGGCCGGCGGCCTTACGGATCAGGTAGCTCATGGGAGGGGTCTTGGTGATGAACGTGAAGCTGCGATCGGCGTAGATGGTGATCTCGACGGGGATGATCGCGTCACCCTTGTCGGCCGTCTGCGCATTGAACGCCTTCGTGAACTCCATGATGTTGGCGCCGTACTGACCCAGCGCGGGGCCGACGGGCGGCGCCGGCGTGGCCTTGCCCGCCGGGAGTTGGAGCTTGACCAGCCCTGTAATCTTCTTCATGCCTGTTCCTCCTTAGCTCCCCCGCTGCCTGCGCTGCGCAGGGGCCGCGCGGCGTGGGGTGCTGACGCTAAGTTCCGTGCTCCACAAAAGAGCACAGCAACTTTTCGATTTTACAATGCCTGGGCCTGTCTGCCTAGTGGGCAGACGGACTCAGCGCGCGACCTGCGCGAAGTCCAGTTCGACCGGCGTCTCGCGGCCGAAGATGCTGACAAGCACCTTGACCTTCGACTGCGACATGTTGACCTCGCTGACCACGCCGCTGAAGTCGGCGAACGGCCCGCTGGTCACGCGGACCATATCGCCTGCCTTGAAGTTGATCTTCACGCGCGGCGCTTCCTCGACCTGCGGCTGCGCCGCCACGCCGACTGAGGCCAGCAGACGCTGCACTTCGTCCTGTGAAAGCGGGACGGGGCGCGTCGCCGTACCCACGAAGCCCGTCACGCCGCCGGTGCCGCGCACGACTTCCCAGGACTCGCCGAGTTCGCCCGGCGCGTCGTCGTCCTCGATGTCCATCTGCACGAAGACGTAACCGGGAAACAGCTTGCGCTTGACGGTGACCTTCTTGCCGCCTTCCTGAATCTCGACGGCGTCCTCGGTCGGCTGAAGCACCTGGAAGATCTTGGTGTAGAACATGCCGAGCTTTCTGGCCCGGTCCATCAGTTGTTCCTGTACGCGGTCTTCCTGACCCACGTACGTATGAACGGCGTACCACTCGATGCTCATGCCTGACTCCTCATCCGCTGGTCCGGCAACGGCTTATCGCAGGCCCAGTGCGGCGTTGATCCCGCTGGTGAACAGCAGGTCCATCACCCAGACGATCACGGTGAGGGCCACCACAAAGATCAGCACGGCCTGGGTGCCTTCGAGCACCTGCTGGCGGCTGGGCCATGAGACCTTGCCCAACTCCGCGCGGGCGTCCTTGAAATACTGCGCAATGTTCATGACCTTCTCCTGTGGGCGACTGGCACGTGGGCGCAGTACGCCCGGAGACGCCTGCCCGGCCGCGCGAAACTGCCGGCCGTACAAGCGTCTCAGGATGGGATTAGATCTTCTTCTCGCGGAAGACCACGTGCTTCTTGGCGACGGGGTCGTACTTGCGCAGTTCCATCTTGGCCTGCGTGTTGCGGCGGTTCTTGGTCGTGGTGTAGTAGAAGCCCGTGCCGGCGCTGCTTTCCATCTTCACGATGATGCGGGGTCCGTCCTTAGCCATGGTGTTACTCCTTTCGCAGCCGGCTTTCCCGAGGAAAAGACCCGCGCTGCTCCCAGCGCCCGCCTGGGCGGGTTCTCTTCGCTGGTAAAAACCCGCCTTCTGGCGGGCAACATTTCGATTATAGGCAATCGTGCTCCGCCTGTCCAGCCGCCGCGCCTCAGTCCGGCGTCCTGGCAGCCTCCGTGACTGGCAGACCGGTGGGAAAACCGTCGATGCTCACGCGATTCTTGAGCTGCCGGTATTCCTGAAGCCCTTCCGGTGTCCTGCTCTTGGCCCAGACGTTCAATTCCTCCCGCTGTTCGCGGTAGTCCAGCCGGGGGACCGCCATGCCGCAGGAGGTCTGGACTAGATCGAGGTCAAGGACAAAGACCTGCCGCATGCCCGGCAGGGCAGGGAAGAGGGCTGCCCACTCCGCCCAGTCGGGAGAGTCGGGCTGGACCGTGCGGGCCTGCCCGTACAGTCGCAGGATCAGGGGGGGCCCTTCAAAGGCGCAGAACATCAGGGCCATGCGTGGGTGCTGGAGCAGGTGCGCGGCCGTCTCGTTGCCGCTGCCCGTTACGTTGAGCCACGCCACCCGGGAGGGTCCCATCACGCGCAGGCTGTCTAGGCCCTTGGGAGATAGGTTGACCCGGCCGTTCGGCGCGGCCGTGCCCACGAAGAACATCGGCTGCCGCCCGATAAAGTCTTGTAGCGCCGGGGTGAGGGCGAGAAGCTGCTTGGCCATAGGGTATGTTCGCATGCCGTGGCAGGTCAGCAAACAAAAAAAGAGGCCCCGTCGGGGCCTCTTGTGGCCGCATCAGCGGCCAGGTTCGGAACTTACTCCAGGACCTTGGAGACGACGCCGGCGCCGACGGTGCGGCCCCCCTCGCGGATGGCGAAGCGCAGGCCTTCTTCCATGGCGATCGGCTTGATCAGCTCGACGACGAAGGTCACGTTATCGCCGGGCATCACCATTTCCACGCCTT
>NZ_LMOM01000055.1 GCF_001424185.1 Deinococcus sp. Leaf326
CGCCAGCGTCGCCATTCCACCCTGGGCGACTTGACGCCCCACGAGTTCGAACGGCAAGCTACGGCCGCTTAACTTCAGCTACGCAATATCGGGGCAAACCCAGTCCTGCGTCGGCTGCTGCTTGAAGTGCAGCGTTGCCCAGGTTGCCTGTCTGAGCGCGCAGAACCCAGCGATCCCCCTCTGGTTCAAAGTACAGAGCGTACCCATCAGGCAACAGGGAGAGGACCATTGCCTGTGCTCGCTTGATCAGGACGTACGGGTCTACCTCCACACTCAGGTCGCGCGTGAGATCTGCGAAGCCCTCCAACGCCCGGGTGCGCGCGTCAAGTTCTGCGGTCTGGCGCTCCTGCTGGGCGGTTTGCTCTGCCCGCTCGAAGGCCAAGGTCAGGCTACGACCAACGGACCGAAATACGCGGCGCTCACGGTCCGTCCATACCCGAGCATCGGATGTACCCATGGTCAGCAGGCCGTGAGGCTTGCCCTCCAGAAAGTAGGGATAGAACGCTGCCGCACCATACACCTCGGTGGACGCCGCCCCTTGGGGGTCCCAGCCATCTATAAACACGACCTCCCCTTCTTCAAAGGGACGCGCGAAGCTCGGAAGCTCGGCAGGGAAGCCTTTCCTAGCCTGCGTCACCACCTCAGGAGGGGTAGTTTCGGAGAAGAGGCGCCCTTTCCAGAGTCCATCTTCCAACTCGGAGTAGCCCACCTCCACATTCAGGGTGGCGACGAGCACGCGCTGAGCCTCCTGAGCGAGGCTCAGCGAGGCCGTGGTGTGGCTGGACTGTTCCGTAAAACGGACGAAGGCGTCCAGCGAAGCGCGTTCGACTTCCAGCACGCGGGTTCGCTCAGCGCGTTCCAATAACAACGCCAGACTATTGACTGCGGTTTCCAGCGTTGCCCGGTCCGCGCGGGTCCACGACCGCTTCACCTTCAGCCCATACCCGAAGAGACCTTGACGCCGCATATCCACCCAGACGGGTAGGGCTGCTGTCGAGGCCAGACCTTCTGTGCCTGGTACCTCCTGGTCCAGCGCCGGATCATACGCCTCTTGGTAGAACGGCGTGCCCCGCTCCCAGGGGATACGGAAATTCAATACTGTCTCGTAGGGCAAGGCAGATTCCAGGGCAGCTTGTATGGTCGCATCATCCGGGCCGCCCACCTGAGAGCGCAGGTGCCAGGTGAGGCCATCGAGTTCGTAGTAGACCGCGAAGCCCTCGCCGATCAATTCATGAACAGTCTGTTGAACCTGCTGGATGAGCGTCGTGGCGTCTGTTTCCGGAGTGCGGGCCAGTTGGGCGAAGCGTTCCAGGGCAAGAGTGCGGGCCTCTAGATTCACGTTCTGAGTTTCCAATCTGCGGGCCTGTTCGGTGCGTTCCAAGGCGAGGGTAAGGCTGCGCCCTACTGCACGAAAAACACTGCGGTCGCGTTTGCTCCACTGGTGCTGATCTCTCAGGCCGAGTGAAAGGATGGCCCGTACCTCACCCGCCAGCACCAGTGGGTAATGGGCGATTGTCCTGTAAGCCTCGGTCTGCTGGATCTGACCCTGGACAGCATCCCATCCTTCAATGAAGATAGGTTGGCCTGTGGCTAACGCTTGAGCGAAGCTGGGTGTGTCGCGTGGCAGACCCTCTTGAAGAATCTGACGCAACTCGGATTGGGTTTTCAGGTCTTCACTGTGGACGCGGAGTTTCCAGCGGTGAGCGTCCAACTCATAATAGCCACTGGAGCACTCTGGAAATCGCAGCTGCAACACAGCGATGGCCTGCTGCGCCAGTGCAAGCACGTTAGTCTGGGTCCCCACCGCCTCGGTAAAGTCGACGAACACGTCCTGAACGCGGGCGTCCAGAAGCAGTTGTTGGCTGCGTTCGTCCACCTGACGCTGCAGATTCGCGGTCAGCTGGGCACGTCCTAAGGCGATGGCACATTGCGCCGCCAGGGTTTGGAGGAAGCGCCGCTCTTCAGAGGTGAAGTGATGGGGCTGCTTGAAGTCGAGGATGATCGCTCCGAGCGGCTGCTCATCCAGGAACATCGGCAGCACAGCGGTGGCGACAGCGGCCACGCCACCGGTACGGGCTTCAAGTTCAGGGTAGGCCTGCACCAGGGCGCCCTGCTGCTCAAAGAACAGGGGTTCATGTCGCTTGAGGGCATCTCCAGCAGGAACGTTGCCGTCGAGCGGACCATCTTGCCAGAGGGTCTGAGCGCCTTCCTCGTAACCCTGGGTCGTCGCAATCTCCAGACGCTGGCCCATGTCGTCGACGAGCAGAATGGCACCAGCAATGGCGTTCAACGCCTGGAGGGCAGGGGTAAGGACAATTCTGAACACGTCTTCTGGAGCACGGGCGGCGGCGAGCGCCTCCGTCACAGCCTGGAGATGCTCACTAAGAGAAAAGGGCACCCCAGAGGATGTGGCGGCTTGAGTGGACACGGAGCCAAGATACTGGCTACAACAGTGGAAATTGGAGAGAGGCCTGTCATTTCGCACGCCGAAGGCTTCACCTCAATCGGAGCAGAGCCGTCGTCCCTCCATCCTGGCTGTAGAGCCTCAGAGTCAGATCGGTGCAGGCACTCGCATTCTGCTGGTCGCCCGCCTGCTGAAAGTG
This sequence comes from Deinococcus sp. Leaf326, assembly GCF_001424185.1. Lineage (NCBI taxonomy): Bacteria > Thermotogati > Deinococcota > Deinococci > Deinococcales > Deinococcaceae > Deinococcus > Deinococcus sp. Leaf326. The sequence continues at coordinate 2,604 of NZ_LMOM01000055.1, forward strand.
CTTCCGGCCCGCCGGTGGGCTGTTGTGATCGCGGACCGGGAGTTCGTGGGGCGCGAGTGGTGCTCGTTCCTGCGCTGGAAACGCATCCGGCAGTGCATCCGCATCCGGGAGAACACCAGAATCGAGGACGAACTGGTGCGAGACCTGTTCACGACGCTCCAACCGGGACAGATGCGCACCCTGTTCGAGCGAATCTCTCGGCTCTTCGGCCTGTTGTGTATTGCGCTGGCCTGGATGACCCGGATCGGCGCGCAGCGGACAGAGACCCACGCCCCTCGGCGGGACAAGCGCGGGCGAGCGGTCGTGAGCGTGACGCGGATCGGGTGGCAGATCCTGAGTCAGGCGGCTCGATGGGGCGGCGAGGTCTTCTGGGACTGCCTGCGGCTCCTCGGAACGCCGTTCCCAACCGCTCGCACGTCAGTTTCCCGAAGTGTCAGGTGCTGAGCGAGGGAAGACCGTGCCGGTCTTCCCTAAGCAGGCTCCACCAGATCGAAGCGTAGGGCACCTTGAAGACGAACCTGCTGAGCAACAACGCAATCCGCCAGGCATCGGTGATGTTCTGGTGGACGCAGGTCATTCGGGTACTGAAGTGCCGCCGGGTCCAGCGGTAGAAGTGGCGGATAGCCGCACGGCGGCCTAGACTGTGACGGGGACGATATCTAGCCATATCGTCCCCCTTTTTATGTGCTCAGCAAGCTGTTTTTGCCCCACGGGCTCCAAGCCCTAAACGGCGTTCTATAGGTCAACCCCTATTCGCGGTGATCTGTTGTTGCACCCGTCGCCTTCGTCTTGGCGCAGTCTGACAAGTCTCATGCCGCGTTTTGAAGGGTACAGCGTCGCGACACATGAAATGACGCAGCCTTATCAGAATGCCTTCGCTGAGGGCTATGGACTGGCGGCACAAACGATAACTCAGGAAGCAGCGTATTTCCTTGAGGGCGCCCTCCTCTTCTGAAGTACAAGATGACACAGAGTTGACCCTTGATCTCTAGCTCCTAACTCGTCTAAATTTGGCTCTTGCTTAATACTCACAAATCAACACACCTTCACACACGAGAAGAGCCTATACGAGAGGCATGCTACCTCCAGAACAGTGGGGCAAATGGCGCCAGGTGCTGGGAGAAGCGGAGTACGGTTTGTGGGCGGCCACCCGCACCATCGACGGCCTGCGCTCTGGGCCCACAGCCGCGACCCAACTCGTCTTGGTCAACATGGGCCCAGTAGCGCTACACATTCGGGACATCGAGGTGAACTGGCTCATCAGGGGTACCTTCTATTGGTATCGGCCAGGCGTGGTAGAAGCGCGGGGATCCTGGACGTTATTGGACGACCGAAGTTTCGATGTGCTGATGGCGATGACACGGCGAGAGGGTCGGCGTGGGTTTGGGATGCAAGGGGTGATCCACAAGGTCGTGGTGCACCTCGATGAGCCCACGCCTCTAGAGTTGGCCTTCGAGGTGTCGTGGGGATTCATGACCCCCAGTGCTGACATGGGGTTCTTCCTGCCTGCTCTGGAAGACGCTAAGGACAGAAGGTAATCGCTATGCCTGTTGAGGTGGGTCTGGCCCTAAAAGTTGGACGGTTTCGAGGAGAGACTCGGCTCGGATCAAGGGGACAACATCAGCTTTTCCTTCTCACGCAGGAGACGGGCTGACGGTCCCCTGGTTGTCCGGCAACCTCGTCTGGACCCATGTCCTTCGGGGAGATGGAGCTCTAGGCCGCCGTACTCTGGCGGATCTGTCAGGAGGAAGAACAATGTACAGCTGAAGTCTTGAGGCGGGCAGCGGTGGAATGCCTCATCGCTGATCTCTTCTTCTGCAGGACTGTCCATGTAGGTTTGAGAGAAATGCAGTGCTGGGGAGCTGCGGTACCAGATGTTGCAGGTCCTTTGTTCGCCTCTCTTTGCGGGGAAGGCAGCGGCCTCTTGGGTGGATTCTCGGGGACGACTTTAGTCGTTGTATTCGTCTCTTGGACGGGGCTGTTCCCTCTAACGAGGCTCTGCAACACCAGAAGAAGTGGTCCGGTCATCGCTCTAGCAGGTCGGGTATCTTCCTCCCATGTCTGAACGTCCGGCCCTCAGTGAGCAAGACCATCTCAGCGAGGATCTTTACCAACTCGCTACCGAGCTCCATATCACCCAGACCCCGCAAACCCTTCTCCACCTGCTTCTCCACCATGCTCGGCAGACGTTGAGTATCGGCACCAGTCTCGCTGTTCTAGGGCAAGGCGACGCGTGGCTGTCACCGGTCGTCCAAGGGGGTTTTGCGAACCTATCCCCTGAAGAGCTCACTCATCTTAGCCAGCGACTTATGCTTCAGGCTCAGACACTTGGTGGCCCTGTTGTGCTCAAGGGTAGGGGGCAGGAAAATTGGGTCTTTCTGCCCCTCCGGACCGATGAACGTCTCTTGGGATTCTTGGTCCTCGCTCCAGACGAGAGCGCTGCATCTCTCTCTCCAGCACAACTCCGTTATCTGCACAAACTGGCACTCCATGGCGCTAACGCGATTGCGGGGGCCCAGCTGCTGCTCCAACTTCGGCAGAGCGAGACGCGTTATCGCCGTCTCGTCGATGAAAGTCCGGTTGGCATTGCCGCCGGTTTTCTCGACGGGGGCCTCACCGAAGCGAACGATGCCTACCTCAACCTCCTGGGGTTTACCCGCGAAGCCTACGAACGCGGCGAACTGGACTGGGCCGCCCTCACCCCACCGGAATATCACGCCATAGACGCTGCTGCGTTTCAACGGGCCTTCGATCAGGGCACGTCCGGTCATTACGAGAAAGAGATGCTCACCAGTACGGGGGAGCGCATTCCGCTGGAAATCACCCTGATGCAGTATGCCGAGGGCGACCGCCAACGGGTGGTGGGCTATCTCCGTGATCTCCGTGCCCAGCGCGCAGCTGAAGCGCGGTGGCAGGCTCAGACGCATGGCCTTCAAAATCAGTTGGAGGACCGCAGCCTCACCCTGGCACAGCAGGCCGAATCGCTCCGTCAACAGCGGGCAGAGCTCGAAGCACGCACGCGTGTTCTGGAAGGGTTTGCCTCGTTCACCCGGGAGCTGACGTTGAATCTTGACCCTTACGCCCTGATTCGGCGGGCCCAACAATTCACGTTGACATTGCTCCCGCCTCAGGCCTTCGCTCTCTACTACGAGCCACACCTCGACCTCTGGCGCGTGAAGGCACAAACAGGTGAGGTTGGAAATCCCGATCTCCAGGCGGTCCTGGACCGGGGCCTTCCCTTCGAGGAGACCACCAACCTGTTTCAGCCCTGGGACACCCGGATACCCCTCTATCAAGAGGCGTACGATTCCAGGAAGGATACCGTTGCCCGGGAGACCACCCAACTTCAGTCCACAGCGACCCTGCCACTGAGCGTCCGTGGACATTCCCGCGGGATTTTTGCCATTGGCCTGAATGTCGCTCAGCCCTGGACGCCTATCGACAAAGTGGTGCTGGAAACAGTAGTTCGCAGTCTCAGTCTTGCTCTGGAGCGTGCCGAGCAGACCCAACTCTTGCAACAGCGAAGTTTGGCGTTGGAGCACAGTAATCGGGAGCTCGAACAATTCGCCTATGTGGCCAGTCATGATCTGCAGGAGCCTCTGCGAACAGTCACCAGTTTCTCTCAGCTGTTGATCCGGCGCCTGGGGAAAGTTCAGGACGATCCGAAGGCTGCTCAATATGCAGAGCTCATCACGGACGCAACTGGGCGAATGCGAACCCTGATTGATGACTTGCTCGAGTTTTCTCGTGTGGGTTCCCGTGTCGAGCCCCTCAAATCGATAGATCTCGGTGCTGTTCTGACTCAAGTTCAGGCTGATCTCCAACATCGGCTTGAAGAAACGCAAGGGCAGCTGGCATTTGAAAAGCTTCCCCGAGTACTTGGCGATCAGGCACAACTCCGACAACTCTTCCAGAACCTCATCAACAATGCGCTGAAGTTTCAAGCTCCAGGACGTATCCCACGAGTGAGCATTTTAGCTGAACGGAACGAGGACTGGGTTGAAGTCAGGGTGATAGATAACGGGATCGGCATTGACGCTGCGCATTTCGAGAAGATCTTTACGGTCTTTCAGAGACTGCATCGAAGAGACGAGTACGCAGGAAATGGTATTGGTCTGGCAATCGTCCGGAAGATCATGCAACGCCATGGCGGTTCAGTCGAGGTCAACTCGGTAGTTGATGAGGGGACGACTTTTACTCTGAAGTTGCCAAGTGAGTCTTACAGAGAGAATAACAATTTCTAATCGTACTTTCTATATTGATCGGTAAAATAGTTGCAGAATAGAGAAGCATAGCTTTCACAAGAACTTATACCTTAGATAATCGAGATCCTGCGTCGAGTCTATCAGTTCGTCGTAAGCCCGTTCCAGAATCTTCGCGCCCTGGGCAAAATTCTCCGCGATCTGTTGACGCGCTTCTCTAGCTTTTGGGGTCGGCTGATCCTGTTGATCACGCAACAGATCTGCAACCTGATGGAGTTCCTGTATCGCACGTTGCAACTGGTAGTGCGCTTCATTTTGCCGACCGATGAGCCGACGAATCAGCTGAGAAATATCGCCGCCTCGATAGGGGGTCAGCTGAGTTGCTTCCATCCGCTCCAAGGTTTCGTGCAGTTGTCGTTCCTGAGCGTCGTTCATGAGACCTTAAGGTAAGAATTAGAGCGATGAGCATTTGTGACTTTTGCAACACCTTTAGATGGAGTTCTGGTGGGATGACCGAGTATTCAGCTGATCTAAAGCGTGCCCTACGACCTCACTGTCGCCTATGAAGTGCTGATCGTCGGCGGAGGCTTCGCGGGCCTCAGCGCCGCCCTGTACAGTGCACGCGGCAGGTGTCGCGGTGTGTTGTGTACCGCAGGTCCCAGTCGCAGCGCTGCCGCCGCCTCGACCTACGGCCTGCTCGGTTATGACGGGGGCGATCCCGTCCATCTCCTCCAAACTGCTCGACATCAACTTGCCCTCTATAACTTCCCCATTCTCGATGGTGAGGTTGTCAAGATCACAGGACAGAACAACGCCTTCACCGCTTACCTTGCGGACGGCCGCACGCTCCAAGCTCGCAAGCTTATCCTGGCGACCGGCGTACAGGACATTCTGCCTGACATCCCAGGGCTCCGGGAGCAATGGGGCTGGAGGGTACATCACGGCCGGTATTGCTCTGGCTGGGAGAGGCATGACCCGGCGTTGGCCCTTTACCAGCCCAGCCTTGGGGGAGTGAACGGTCTACAGACAATCCTGTACCACCAGAAGATGTCGCCGGATCTCCTGATCTGTAGTGACGGGCCGCTGGATTTCATGCTCGAGCAGCGCCACTTGCTGGAGCATCTCGGCGTCACCCTGATCGACAGCACGCTCGCACGAGTCGAGGGGACGGACACTGGCGTGCGGCTGCACTTCGCGGATGGCACGAGCGCGGAGCGAGGCGTGCTCTACACGCATGGAGAGCGGCGTCCTCGGGCGGGTCTAGCCGAAGCACTCGGTTGTGAGATGACGCCAGCCGGGATCAAGGTGGACCCGCTGACTCACCGGACTACAGTGGCAGGCGTGTTGGGTTTGCCCCGATATTGCGTAGCTGAAGTTAAGCGGCCGTAGCTTGCCGTTCGAACTCGTGGGGCGTCAAGTCGCCCAGGGTGGAATGGCGACGCTGGCGGCATGCGGGCCAATTCTGCCTGGAAGATCCCACTCGCGTATTGACTGCCCCGGTCGCTGTGATGCACCCGTCCGGGAGACGGATGACGGCGCCGGGTCGCCATCTGCAGRGCCGCCAGTGGCAGCGTGGCCGSCATCTGCGTGTCCAGCGCGTAGCCGACCACGGCCCGTGAATRCARGTCCAGGGTGACCGCCAGGTACAGCCAGCCTTCTCTGGTCGGCAGGAACGTCAGGTCCGACGCCCACACCTGATTCGGCTGCGCAACTTCGAACTGGCGCGCCAGCAGATT
>NZ_LMOM01000056.1 GCF_001424185.1 Deinococcus sp. Leaf326
GACCACCGGGTCAAGAGGCCAGAGGTGCAAGCACAGCAATGTGCTCAGCTGACTGGTGCTCATCAGACGAGGTCTTGATCTCTCCTCTTCTTTCTGAACTTCGCGGGTCCATCATGTGTGTGGCAGTACCCAAAATCCAGACACCCCCGTGCCCACAGCGCTGTGGACCCACCCCACTCCATGCCGAACTGGGTCGTGAAACACAGCAGCGCCAATGATACTCGGCTGGCAGCAGCCCGGAAAAGTCGGGGACCCACCCCACTCCATGCCGAACTGGGTCGTGAAACACAGCAGCGCCAATGATACTCGGCTGGCAGCAGCCCGGAAAAGTCGGTCAGCGCGGGGGTTTTTCTTTTTTCTACCCAACACGGAATATTCGCGCCCTCTGAGAAAGGGCGCTTTTTTGTTGCCTAGCTTTGCTCATCCACCATCACAATTTTCACATCTCTAAAAAGGTCTGGTTTACAGACGTAAGCCAGACCTTTACATAGCCGCACCTAAAAGTCCTCTACCTCGTCCTGAAGGTCATTTTCTTCTAGAGCGACGTACCGCCAGGTGGTGTTATTGATCTCGGCATAAATTAGAGTCCATCAGGTGCTGTGGAAGCTGGATGTAGTGCACGCGCTGCCAGGCACTGACCAACCGGGCCTTGAGCTCGTCCAGGTTCGACGCACAGAAGTTCCCCAGGACATTGCGCTTGACRTATGCCCAGACCAGCTCGATGGGGTTGAGCTCTGGGGCATACGGCGGTAAGTACACCAGTGAGAGACGTTCGTGGCTGGCCACGAACGTCTGCACGGCTTTGGCCCGNACATTGCGCTTGACGTATGCCCAGACCAGCTCGATGGGGTTGAGCTCTGGGGCATACGGCGGTAAGTACACCAGTGAGAGACGTTCGTGGCTGGCCACGAACGTCTGCACGGTTTTGGCCCGGTGGATGCCCGCATTGTCCAGGACGACCACCAAGTGCCCGGTCACATGGCGCAGCACATGCTCGAAAAACTGGATCACATCCCCACTCCGCATGGCGCCCTTTTKTGTGTTCTGGAAGAAYTGTCCCCCMGAGGTGATTGCCCCTATGGTGGAAAGCTTCTCCCAGTTCGCGGGCAAGGTCACCARGGGCGTCACGCCCCTGGTGTTCCAGGTCTGCCGGYGTACGCCCTTCATCGCAAAGCCCACCTCATCGAGATAGACCAAGGTGGCGCCCTCAGCGACCTTTTTTTTCAACTCCGGGGCCACCTGTTCTTTCCAGYTGGCAATCCGGAATTCGTTGCGTTCTGCTGCYCGTCCATCCGGCATCTGCGGTGTAAACCCCAGCGCATGRAGCAGCTTGCGAACATGATCACGGTGATACCAGATGCCCAGATGGCGGCCGATCACGKCCCGCACGCGGGCCGTCGTCCAGCTKTCATCTGGGKAGCCGTGATGACGTGAACCCTCCYGCRGGAGGGTTCGRATCTCTTCGCGCTGTTCGTCCGTCAATCGGCTGGGACGTCCAGTCGCGACGGTGGCCCCGAGGGTGCACTGCTGGTTCAGCCGCGTGACCCAAGTGCCGACCGTGTGAGACCCCGAAGTGCTCTGCGATGGCCTGGCGAGAGAAGGTCCCTTGTTGCAGCCATTCTTTTGCGGCGAGGCGGCGTTCTTCCTGCTGGGCACGGGTGAGTTTTGAGGGTTTCCAACCAGACATACCCACTCAGTATGGCAATGATAATTTACGCCGAGCTCAATAATTTGAGTCAGGTACGGGGATAGAGTTTGCGCCGTGACATCCCCTAAAAGTACTCTCTGTCAATGAAACAACCGGAACCAGCCTGAGCCCACCGAAAGGCTGCTTGCCAAACATCAACAGGGAGCCCCTTTTTAGATTTCGGCTGTTCCGGCTTATACTCGACTCTCTGAAACCCTTCGGATTCGTTCCACTGCTCTCCCTAAAGAATTTCCTGTTAACGCATCAAAGGTACTCCCTGTTGATGCGACAACCTGAACCAAACCTTGTCAGAGCTTGAGAGGGTGGGCGCAAGCGTTGTGCACGTAGGTGGGTCTAGAATCTTGCTATATAAACTGGCAATCGCTTTTGACGCCAATGGCTATTGGTGTCAAAACTGAAGAAGACGAGTATCTTGGCGCTACCTATGCGCACCAATCACCTCTCGAGACAGGAAAGTCCGCTGGCAGTCTGGCTTGACCTTCAGACCAAGTCCGACTATAGTCTCCGTTTTCTGGAAGGCGAACTCGAAGTCATTGACAATGAAAACCATCTGGTGCTTGCCCAGCGTCTGCTTGAGAAGCCCGAGTGATGCTCGTTCGTCTCAATCAGGTCCTCACGCTGACCAACCTGACCGACCAGGCTCTGCGCGTCCAAGCGGTTGAGGCCGCGAGCACCTACGACGTCGACACCCTGGTACAGGTCACGCAAGCTACATGACCGCCGGCAGCCGCAGAGGTGCCCGGACGAGTCCCAAGACGCTGGCCGCCTACAGCCTGGCCGTGCGGGATTTCGTACCTTGGGCCCAAGATCGCGGCGTACACCTCCTGCGGCCGGCCAGGCGGGATGGATAGCGGTACGTCGCGCAGCTACAGACAAGGCCCTCGCAGGATCGAGGCCGCATTGGAACGCTGTCGGCCTCGACCGTCGCGCAATACAGTGCAGGAGCACGCGCACTGTACCGGGCGCTGCGCTGGGCGAACGCGACGGATGCCCAACCGTTCGAGAATGCCTATGTACCGCCCGATCCTACTCCCGGCATCGTCAAGAATCCACCGTACGCCCAGGAAATCGATGCTGTCCTGGCGCACTGTGGGCCTCGGTTGGCGGCCTTGCTGCTCCTCTGCACCCACGCTGGTCTCCGCGTGAGCGAAGCCCTCAATGTGAAGATCGGCGATCTCCAGGGTAGGAGAGTGACGGTACACGGCAAAGGAGGCAAGATCCGTCAGGTCCCACTGGGCAAGCGGGTGCGTAATGCCGTGGCTAGCCTCTCCCCTGCACGCGGACGGCTCTCTCTCCGAGTGGACCTATCACCAAGCGAAGTCCCGGATGGGCCAAGCCTTTTGGGCGGCGGGGAGCTGCTCGGCGAAGGTCCAGAGGGCGTCGCGGTAGGCGAGGTTTTCGGGAGTGGGGCGGGCGTGGAGGATGAGACGGTGGCTGGCCTGGAGGCTGACGCCGAAGGTGTAGAGGAGGTCGGGGGTGCAGGAGGCTTTAAGGTCGTAGGTCTCTGGGGATTCCATGGATTCTTGGGGTATGGGGACCTTGTGCTCCTGCTGGGGCAGGGGCAGGGGATTGGGATTGGGGGGAGAAAGTTTCCATAATCCGTGATACGAACACTTCACGGAGGAGACGCCTCAACTCACGGACGCGCTACCTTGCTCGCTATGACCCTGGAACTGACGGTCGCCAACCTGGACCTCCAGACCCGAGCCGACCGGGTCGCCGGCCTCGAACCCGAAGCCCTCAAACGCGAAGGCCTCCGCGCCGCCCGCGATCGGGACGAGGAAGGACTCTGGGCACTCACCGAGGCCTACCTCGTTACTCACGGTGCTCGGGGTGCCCGGGTCAGTCACAACACCCTGGAGAGTTACCGCATCGGCCTGCAGGTGTTCCTCGCTTGGGCCGGACCCGCAGGCATCAGCCTGATCCGCCCCGGCGGCAGCATGGGCTTCAGATATGCGCGTCACCTGGAGGCCAGTGGCCTAGCCCCCAGCAGCGTTCGCAACCGCCTCGCCGGCGCCAGAGCGATCTACACCGCCCTGCGCTGGAGTGGCGCCACCGACGCCGCCCCTTTCACCGACGTCCGGGCCGCCTATGACCCGGTGCCGCGATGGGAAAAGCGTCAACCCTACGCCCCCGAAGACCTCGCGCTGTTGTTGCTGCACGCCGGGGTTCAGGAAGCTGTAATCGTGGTCCTGGGCGCTCACTCAGGCTTGCGGGCCACCGAGATGACCACGCTGCTGCGCAAGGACCTGCACCTCGATGCGCCGGAGCCGTACCTGGTCGTGACCGGCAAGAGACAGCGCCGCCAAGCAGTCGCGCTCTCACGCACCGCCGTGGCCGTGCTGCGCTCGTGGCTCAGTGCGTCGCCCAACTACGGCCCCTGGGTGCTGCGGATGCGCACCCGCCAGGGCGTCGAAAAGGCCATGCGCCGCACCTGCGTGGCAGCCGGTGTCCAGTACGAGGGCCGCGAGGTCCACGGTCTGCGGCATACAGCAGGAACTCGGATCTATGTGGAGAGTCAGGACCTGCTCGCTGTCCGCGACCATCTACGGCACCGGACTGTGGACAGCAGCGAGATCTACGTTAACTACGCCCGGAAGGGCAAGAAGAAGCCGGTCGCCGACTGGTGATCCCGACGGGAAGCTTGCGGCCCAGTACGTCACTCCTCAGAAGAGGCGTTGCAGACTACGCGGTTACGTCCCTGACGCTTGGCCTCGCAGAGCTTCTGATCTGCAGAGCTGAGCAGGTCTGCGAACTGTCCGCCACCGCCCTTACGGACACGGGGCCTAACCTCCGCAAGAACCCCTTCCAGCTCGGGTTACGGATCGTGTAACAGCGCCTGCGGGCGAGCTGAGTGGCCTGCCAGGCATTCACGGGACCCTGCCCTCTGAACCTGTGAGGCAACCGCGCGCTCCTGCGCCATGCGAGTGCGGTACTCGGCGAACTCAGCTGTAGAGATGGATCAGTCCTTACATGGTCAGGAACACTCGGTGGCCAGACTCCTCTTCAACCTCTATGGCATAGGCTGGAACACTCCATTCAGGCCAGAAACTCCGACAGGGCTGGGACGAGTCGTCATAGTCCCGTCTCCCAACTGGCCCTTACCGTTCACGCCCCAACTCAGTACCGTCCCATTCCCCTGCAAGGCAAGGTTATGCCCTCCACCAACAGCAATGCCCCTCACGCCTGTCAGGCCACCGACACTGCCAGGAACTGTTCGTGAGACTGTTGTTCCGTCTCCCAACTGACCAAAAATATTGGCACCCCAGCTTTGAACGGTCCCGTTCGATTGGAGTGCCAAGGAATAGTCGGCACCTTGAGCAAGGCGGATGACGTTAGTCAGACCATTCACAACTACAGGAACTGTACGGTCTGTCGTCGTCCCATCCCCCACTTGGCCACTGTCATTTCTTCCCCAGCTTTGAACCGTGCCGTCTGACCGAAGTGCCGAGCTATGGGCCGTACCCGCTGTCACACTGGTCACCCCCGCCACACCCAAGACGCCAACGGGCGCAACACGAATAGTTGTTGTTCCGTCCCCCAGTTGACCGGAGCTGTTCATGCCCCAACTCTGGACCGTCCCGTCTGCCTTCAGAGCCAGACTATGAACGCCCCCTGTAGCGACGTTGACTACCCCGGTCAGCCCAGGAACCTTGACGGGCATAAGACGAGAAGTCGTGGTGCCGTCCCCCAGCTGTCCGTAGGTGTTGGCACCCCAACTCTGGACGGTCCCGTCCGCCTTCAGAGCCAGACTGTGATCCGCACCTGCGGCAATAGCAACGATATCGCTCAACCCCAGAGCACTGACGGGCGTTGTGCGGTATGTCGCGAAAACACCGTCACCCAGTTGTCCAGAACTGTTTTGGCCCCAGCCTCGGACCGTGCCGTCCGCCCGGAGCGCCAAACTATGGTTGCGGCCTACAGCCAGACTAATAACACCCGTCAGGCCAGAGACGGTGACGGGTAACATGCGATTATTGAACGTTCCATCTCCTAGCTGTCCGTACGTATTGTCTCCCCAGCTTTGAACCGTACTATCCGCCCGGAGTGCCAGACTATAATTGCCACTCATTCCCGCAGCAACAGTCGTTCCACCTGCGAGGACTCCGATAACAGACTGAATCAGAAGAGGCGTTCCAGTTGCCGGACAACTCATACCTTCAAATACCAGCAGTTCGTGCTTGCCTACTGCGGAAAGTTGCACGCGCCAACGATTGGGGAAGTTGACACCGTCGTTGTTCAGTTTCGTGACGCTGATATTCGCGTCACCACCGCACAGCACTTTCGTTGTTGAGTCGTTCAGGTTGATGACATCGTAGTAGGCGGCTAGGCTCTTCGTGATCAACCCATTGTCCCTATACACCTGAGTCGGGAATTTGACGTAACTCCCGGACGTCTAACTGGTCGAATCCCACTGTTTGACTGCGGAACTCAGCGCCACAAGCGGCTCGGCATCGCGTACAGCTGTCACGTTCAGGGAGAAGCTGAAGGGATCTTTGGTGGCTCCGCCGTTCGCTGCGGAGGTCATTGGCACATTCACACCAAAGGTCACAAGAGTACTGTCACCTGGAGCCATGAAGGCTGCAAGACCTGACGTAGAGGGAGTAGTCAGTGCCCATCCAATCTGCGTCATAGCCTTGATCCCTTTGCCTACCGTATCCACTTGACTGACGTCCAGATCAGTCAGAAGGATGTTGGCCAGAGGATCGGTTACTGCAGTGCCTGTGGACGTATCAGCACTCTGGGCTTGGACGAGCGAGAGCTTACTCGTAGCTGCACTGGCGTCCGAGCCGTCGTAGTACCGCACGTTCGTGAAGACACTGTCGGTCATGCTGCCCTGAGGAACCACTGCGACGAGCTTCGGATTGCGGAGCGTCTGACCTGTGTTGTTGGTGACCCTATAGGTCACGCGTACATGGCGGATACCAGTCGCTGTGACAGCGAAGGTCTGCACGATGACGGGCGAAAAAGTGAACTGGTCCGGTGCACTGATGAGGCCCTGAGCGCCCAGACTACTAGGAGAGAGGGCCTGAACGCGACTGGTGAGCGCGTCCGTACCGATACCTTGGAAGTTGATCTGGAAGACACCCGGGAGGGTCTGGGGAACAGGCGTGCTCGGCGCAGTGACTCCTGGAAGAGCTGCGACGGGGGGAACAGAGGGCACCTGTCCGCAGGCGGCCAGGAAAAGAGCGGGAAGTAGGAGGAGAAGATGTTGTCGGGTCATGGTTAGAACTTGCCTCTGTGAAAGAACCCATGAGCAAGACCAATGCTCACTGAAATATGGGTGGCTCGGAGCGTGGCCACCCACGTTGCGGACGAGAGAAAACGGAAAGCTTAGAGAGAACTCTTGCACCAGCTGGAACGACCGTCATTGTCTGGAAGGCAGCAAAAACTGGATAGCCACAGGGAAGCCCTACTAAAGACAGGGAGTTGGAACGGAAGGAAGTCAAAGTGCGTCTTCGGTAAAGATCATCCGAATGAGCTGCTCTCCTGTAGCGGATATTCGGGCCAACAGCTTGGAAGACCCCCGACGTGGCCAAGCCAATGTGCCTGACACCGAAGGATAAACAGGAACCAGGGGAAACGGTTACACCCCTCCGGGGCACTACTTCCATTTTTTTGGAGGCTTTCAGACGGAAGGAGACATGAACTGGCTCAGACGACAGATCGACTGCTCTCTATTTAGGCCGTCGCAACGGCGCACGCGACACGAGCACCAGTATGCGTTTCCCATTCGTCTCGAAGGCCGCTGCGTAGCCGGTGACGCCCTGCTCAATCAGTCGTCTCTCACTAATCTGTTCGACGTTGACCCGGTGCAGGATGCGCTGGATGTAACCCGCCTCCAGACGTACAAGATAAACAGGCGTGTCTAGTGCCATGCGGCGCAGCACTGCGATCCCCACAGCCGTGTCCTGCGTCCCGAGGGGGTGGTAGAGCCGCTCGGCCGCGTTGTGCCGGATCGCCTCCTCGAGGGAGACCGTCCTAAAGCTCAGAAGTCCTTCTCTGCCGACCGGCTCACCGTGAGCCAGGCAGTGCAACAGCTCGCCCCGTAAGCGCTAACCCAGGCAGCGTAACCTCGGGCGTGCAGTTCTTTGAGGAGACTCAACCTCTTTCGCATGGGCATTTGTAGTGGCTTCTTCTCTGTACCGGTACTTCCCCTCCGGATGCGGCACTCGCTTACCCCGAAGATCCCTACCGGCTCAGGCTGTGTATCTTCGCGCAGCAGCGCGTGGCGGGTAAGCTGTGCGGCTTATCGTGTATTCATTCAGGGACCTCAGTGTGAATCGGGGGCGGAGACTGGAGTCGAACCAGTCGCGTGTGGAGCACGCTGGCCTTGCACGCCGCGCTTGACCCCCGCAAGGGCACCGTTCCCTCTACGGGGTGGATTGAACGGTCGAGCGACTCAGGTCTTCATGGGCAGTCCTCCAGAGGTAGATTCCGGACTTGGCTTTCCGGTGGGCGTGGGGTCGGCTCCCCGGCCAGCAAGGTTCGGGTTGCCGTCGCGGGGGGCAGCCGGTCGTGCTGGCAGACGACACGGCGAGCCTCCGTACGAGCTTGTCCTGGCCCGCGAGCGGCGCGGGTGGCCGTGCTAGCCGGGGCCTGGGCTGGCGCAGGGCAGAGATGCAGATCTGCCGGTGGAGGGCACCGGTACCCGAGGGACGGACTGTGAGCCGGACAGGAAGAGCCTGCGCGTGCGGAGCACGCGCGCCCTGGGCGCCTGGCCGGGCGCCCGCGGTCACTGGGTTTCTCTCAACCCACGTCGGAAGTCACGCTGCTCGCCGCGTTGGCGGTCCTGGGGCGGTGTGTGGCCCGGCCGGACAGGCCTGCTGCCTGGAGGGGCAGGTGCTGACTTGCTCTCCGAACAGCTTGCGGAAGGTCGCTTCAATCATGCGCGTAATGCCCTCGCCTTCGAGTAGTGGCAGCACCCAGCTCTCGACCGAGTCGGGAAGTGCTTCCTGCACGGCGTAGACAGCACTGTCTGGGCAATCTTGGCTCGCTTAGGGTAATGCTCCAGGTTTGACTTCAAGCGGCGTTGCGAGCGTTCGCCGATGACGTGAGTGTAGACCAGGGCGTAGCGTAGCCGAGCGCCGAATGACGGCGCTCG
>NZ_LMOM01000057.1 GCF_001424185.1 Deinococcus sp. Leaf326
AGACCGGAGGCCTGCTGGTCGACKCCCACGAGCGTCAATATCTATTATTGAGCGAATTATATTAATAGATGAGTATAAAAATATAAAACATATGGTAAATACATACACTACCCAGAAGAATAAAATTTCCGATAAAATTCCTTCTTTGGGCAAGAAAACTGCCGCTAAAGCAATAAGTATAGATAGTGTCAAAAATATAGACGCGTTATGAAAAGAATCATACATCTGGGAGTAGTATTTTTTTAAACTACTTTCTCTAAATTCTTTTTTAGGCAGAATTGCAGCCAGTAATGCTATACCCGCGATGACAAATCCAGCCAAAGTAGCTGCTATACCAGAAATTGCTATATAAATATCTTTCCCTACACTAGAAATTGCTAACCTAATATAATTCATGCAGTCTATTCCTAGAGCATAAGAATATTGCAGAAGTAGAGTTGCGATAATATAGAGGCAAGTATAAATGATTACTCGCTTGACTAATTTTGGACTTGTATCTGGCACCGGAGATGGTGTCATATTCTAGACTTCCTTAGAGATCTGATTTTATCTTATCATATTCTTGAGCTATTGCTTTTACTACAGCTCTACTATCTACATGCCTACTATCCATTATAGCATCCGGTATATCTATCTGGACGGTAAACTTTTGACTCAAAAGATTAACCTCTTCATCATTTAGTTTAAATTCAGCTAGCTCAACATCAGACATAACAGTACTAGATGTCTGTGTTCCAAGAAATCTTTTCATACCTTCAAGAATTGTATCCGTGGAGAATCCACCTTTCCTTTTATATTTTTCTAGTCCGATACTGATTCCTATTGATTCAACCCCAGGAATTTTTGATATTGATTTAAGAGCATCATCAACCTCTGGGCCTAAATACTCAGTTCTAGATAGCGCCGTTCTCTTAATTCTAAGTTGAAAGAGCTTAACATCGCCTCTTTTACTAGCTTCTTGGATCTTTTCCACAGCATCTTTTCTAATATGAGCATTTACAGGAAGGGAGACTACGAATTTTGGCAGCTTACTTCTTATATAATAGGCAAATAAACCAATGTTAGGTGAACTTTTAGTACGCTGATAAATCATATATCCCGTTGCCGTATCTATAAAAAAGTGAGTTTTTTCAAGCAAGCTCTTCTCTATATCAAGCTGTCCTAAAGTTCCAGTACTTATATCAAATTGATCTGGAAGATTGCGCGATTTTGCGGCCCCTATAATTCCCGTAACTATTTTTTCAGCCTTACTATTCTGAAGAACATGCATAAACAGGGGATCGCTATCAAAATCAGTATCACCCAAAAGTATTCTTCCCGTATGATCCGCTCTAGCAGGATCAAGTTGTGCTATTTTCGTAAAAACGTCATTGAGGTCGAGAGAGACTGCTGTAGAACCACTAGTTGCAGGAGCACCAAAAGCTCTAACTTGGTAGACATAGCCACGCTTTTCGGACATACTGAACATATCTAAGCACAACATGAGTGTACAAAATGCTCAAAATAACTAGACCGTATTACGTCGTAAACATAATTATGACAAAGCATCTGTAATGCTTTGTAATTTAAGTTGCATATTGATTGAAGATTCCGATTTTCCGCCAATTAGTCAAGCTCCTCTCTGAACAGAGAGGAGCTTGCGCGTTGACAAGCAGAAAAATTCAACCGATGATGTTCCTGTTAATTAACGGGCGTACGAGAGTCATTTCATTCATCGCTAGAGCATGGGCCGTTGATCATGCTGCGCGATGACAGCACCGGCCAGGGCTACCCACCATGCCGCGTAAGCCTGGGCGATGAGGGCGAGGCGGCCGTGCCGCGTCCCTGCGTGGGCCTCTGCCACCTCGCCCCAGCGCACAGCCTGGGCGTGCAGATCGGGGATCACGGTCACGTCCGGCATAGGCGTCAGGGTCAGGACCGGGGCCGCCGTCACCGCCGCTGTCCAGCGCCCGGCCGGGCCGTCCTCCAGGCCGTGTAGGTCAGGGGGCGCGATGTCCTCCAGGGCCGTCGTCAGTGCCCCCAAGTCATTCCCCCACAACGTCACCGCATTGACCAGTACGGCGCGCAGGCCGGGGGCTAGGGTGTCGTTTGCGGCGACCAGAGCGGCTCGGTTGCGGTCTTGGGCAACCTGGGCACGGCGGGCCGTCTCCACCTCCAGGGCGCGCAGGCGGCGGGCGGGGCCGGTCACGCTGCCCCCTGGGCGGCCAGCCGGGCCTCCAGAGCGTCAAGGCGGCCTTGCAGTTCGCCCACTTCTACTACCCGCGCGTAGGCCCCGGCCCCCGTAGAGATGGCGTGTACGGCCTTCAAGGCACGAGCCGGGTCTGGATCGTCCAGCAGCTCACCGGCACGCTCAAGGGCGGCCCAAAGTAGCCCTTGCAACTGCCCCAGACTGCCCTTTGCGCGATGTGCGCGCCCCTTTTTTCGCTTTGCCAGACGTGCTTCTACCGGATTTTGATTCATGGACCCCCCCCTCTCTATTGCGGCATGGTCGGGATAGACGGCGATACCCCGCCATTCGAGATCGGCCAGCACGGCGGCAACCTGGGCGCGCAGGGTGCCCCGACCGCTTAGCCTAGGCAACCGACCGTAGAGGCCCAGGGCAGCCGCACACGCCGCGTACAGGCCCTTCCACGTCTCCGAGGTCGGGCCGTCTTGGTAACGCCGGGCAGCCGCCTCCAGGGCCAGCTCAACGGCCGTGGGAGTGAGCCCGAGGCGCACCATCATGGCCTAGTGTCCAGCAGCGAGCGGTGCTCGCGGTAACGCCTCTCCATCTCGCCTTCCAGATCGTTCTCGGCAAGCGGCTCAGGCGCCTTCACTTTCTGTTCCTCCTGGAGTCGGTAGCGTTCCAAGCCAGCAAGGAAGTGTTCATTCTCGGTAACGGTCATCCTGCGGCCAATGCCCGAGGGCTGCCCTCGGAGCTGCGCCAGGTGTTGCCCGGTCACTCGGCCATGAACGCGCACCCGCTCGGCCTGGAACCTGACATCCGGCCAGGCGGCCACCGCTTCCCGGTAGGCCCGCTCCGTGACCTCCAGGCGGCGCAGAGCGTCCAGCTCCAGGCGGTCAAGCTCGGCGCGGCAGGCGTCCAGCTCGGCCAGTAGCTCCCGCTCGCGCTCTTGCCGTGCCAGTTCCGCCAGCGTGGCCTCCAGGGGTGCCATGCTGGACTTGTGAGCCACCTCATCGGCGCTCGTCTGCTGGTGGGCCTCATTGGCCGCGCGCACATCGGCCAGAGTCACGCCGTTCTGCTCGGTCGCGTACTGGAGCTGGACCTGAGCAGCCCAGTCATGTGCCGCTTGGGCCTTCCGACTCAGCTCCAGACCTTCCCCGACCATGATCTTCAGGCGGTCCTCAACTCGGGTTTTCGTCGTCTCAGTAGGCGTTTTCGTCATGTCACATTCTAAGGCTGCACTTGTCTATACAACGTGAGCTAGACTCTGCTCCTGCATCCATCCATGCAGTCATGTGGGGGTCATAGGGGAAGTCGCGCAGCATCCGGCGCGGCTTTTCTTATGCCCTCAGCAGGTCGCCAGAGCAGCGTCGGGGCGCAACCGGGACATGAGCAGCGCACCGAGGTTCCGAATGGGCGCATCCTCGGCCAGATCGGTACGCAGGCGGTCGAGGGCGCAGGCGAAGCCCTCCAGGCCCCCCACGCGCCCCTCCCAGTGCGCCCTGAGCGCGTCCCAGAGCTTCCCGGCCCACTGTGCCCGGCGCTCGGGTTCTCCGAGAGCTAAGGCCAGGGCGGTAGCGGTCGCCGTGATCGTCCCAGCTCGGCGGGAATGATGCTCACTGCCCAGGCCGCGCACATCGGCGGCGAGGCTGTCCAGGTCGCAAGTCTGGGAAATGTCCGGGGTACACCCAACGAGGGGATTTTTAGTGAACTGGACAGCGATTCTTGTTTTTAGGGCTTGATAGGCCGTCTCAGTTTCCCCCTCTTGGGTAAGTAGTGCGGACATTTCTGCCTTCACGCCCTTTTTGCCGGTGTAGTCGGCCTCAAAGTCCGGTCGCCAGTTATGCGTCCATTCCTCTCTGCGAATGTAGGGGGCGTGAGCGGGCGTCGAGGTCAGGCCCACTGCCCAGAGCGTGCCGTCCCACATACCCCGTCCAGCGACGTTCTGGGCGTGCGCGCCATAGGCGATAAGGCCCACCTCTGCCAGCTCGGCGGCAAGGCGGCGCAGGTGGCGTTCGTCATAGCCCAGGAACACAGCGAGGCCCACGGCGGGTATGTGGAAGGTCAGGGAATCAGGCAGGACAGCGTATCGCCAGTGTCGTGCCATGTCACCGGATAGCCTGACCAAAAGATCGTGAAGGCGCACGGCACCTCGGCTGAGCTTCACCCCGGCGCGCAGGGCGGCGGCCGTGGGCAAGGTGGGCAGCGGACGGGACGGGGCAGCCGGAGACGGGGCGGCCAGCACGCGGGCCGGGGCCGTCTCGGTCGGGCGGGCCGTGAGGCGCTGAGCGGGGCGCTGGGGGGCCTCGGGCTGGAGCTGCGGCCTGAGCGCCTGGGCAACCGGCCGAGGTGCCTCTACGAGCAGCGGGGCAGCCGGAGCGGGTTGGGGTTGCTCACGGGTGACGATAGAGGCACGGGCGGCGGCGATGATGGCTTCAAGGCGAGTAGGGTTTTTACCTGTGTACGTCTGCATTTCCGGGTCTCCCCCGGCAGCGACAGTTCCTATTGTCTAGACATCTGTGCGTCCAGATCGGCTGGACGGAGTAGTCTGTCACTACCTACTTGGGTGGGTGGCCGAACATCAAAACTTTCCAGGGCGTTGATGTTCCGCGATTGAGGCGCGCTTTCGAGCGCGCCTCTCGCGTTGCTACGTCATAGGTAGCATTTGTATCTACCGACCGCAAGGCCCCATGCGTAGACACACCTCGTCTACGGCGGTGACCGCGTTTCGCTGCGAAACAGGACCGGGGCGGCCGGGCACTGGGCAGGGCGGGCACTGGGCAGCCTGAGCAGCCGCTAGAGCAGCGGGGCAGTGGGCCGGTCGGGATAGTCGAGAGGGCAGCGGAGCAGTCGGGCACTGGGGCGGCCTCGCCTCGATTCATTCTCCCTTATCTGTCATATAAACTTTCATATTCTGACGGTGAAACAAGATCGTGTGCCTTTCCCCGTGGGCCAACCTGAAGATCATCTGCCCCGACCGGCTGCCCAGACTGCCCCGGTGCCCTATCAGTGCTCTAGCGCCAGCACCCCGACGCCTAGCAAGCGCTCTACAGTGTCACGCCGCACGGCCTCTCCTGACAGGGTGCGCCAGATGGCCTTCCCGTTGGTCACGTCGAGGCGCAGATGGTCGCCCGCTGCCAGGGTCGCCTCAAGCTGCGCGTAGCGGTCGGGCGACCACCTCAGCTTGTTTCGCAGGGCCTGGGGCACGGTGGGGGCCAGCACTCGCAGGACCGTTACGCCTTCGAGGACTGGGGCCGTGGCTGAGGCGCTGGGCGCTGCCGTGGGGGCCACGGGCTGCCCACTAAAGGCCTGAGCCAGCAGCTCCCCCACCTCGCCCGCGCTGAGGGTCTTCAAGCGCTCGTGTACCCACTCTGGGGCGCGTACCCTCACCGGGCGCGACACTTCCCCGCCTTCCAACCGCGTAACGCCGAGACTTTCTGGATGTCCCTTCATGGCCTCATGGTACCGCGTTACGCGCTGTTAAACCGCGTAACGCGATCTTTGCTCTCTATCGCGTTACGCGATAAGACATCGCGTAACGCGGTGGATTGATATCTGGAATGTGTTTACTGAGGATCAGTTTTCGCGCTTTTAAGCTTCTGTGCATTTTTAGCCAACCATATTTTCTTATAAAATCTTAGATACAAACTGGATCGCTTTAACTCTAACCGAATTAGCTGATCTAGTTCCTCTGAATCTATTTTTTTAAGATCTTTTGAACTTATTGTTGGAGTCACCAAGGTAGCGAAGGCTTTACCTATAAGCTCAAGTAGCTTTTCTTCCGATACATTGATATCCATCTTCCTAATTATTTCATCAAGCTTTTCATAGCGTTTAGCGACATCCTTCTCTATAAGGGCGTAATTTTCTTCTGCTGTAAATAGTATTGTATTCAATTCTATAGTTATTGGAGCTTCTAATGTTAGCCATGGAGAAAATCTCACCAATCTTTCCATAGCTATAGAAAAATACTTGGATTTAAACGATGGAGTTATTCCTAAAGCTATATGAAAGTCATCTTTCAATTCTGTTAAAACATTTACTGCTTTAGGACGATCATTAAGCGTTAGTCTGGCTATGCTCCTTATTTTATTCATATTACTTCTTAGATATTCATCAATTTTAAGATTTTTAGCATTAATTCCTGCTGAACTAGACTGTTCTATAGCCAGAAGAACTAGATCTTGTATTCTATTTACCTCCTTAACTTTTTCGAGATATGATTCTTTTTGTCTTAAAAAGGACAATTCTACATATTTATTGACTGCGTTAATAATTGCTGCTAATACAACTCCTACCGCACCTATCAGGGCAACTTGCACAACCACCGGTTGATTTTGGAAATATGTCAGGATACTCGTCAAGATAGAACCCCTCTACGCCAAACTTAGTGAATTTAAACAATCTGAATAAATAGACCACTTACGGAAATTTCGTGTGATCCTACTCTAAGTGACCTAAGCCTATTTGGGTCAATCAGCCCTACTCGGCAGTCCAGCGTGCTCGCTAACCAACATGCCATCTGCGTGCAACCTAGAAACGATGTCTGCCCGGACGGTGAATCTGGAACTGTCTGTCCTCGTGACTGTCCAAGACGTTCTCCGACCTGTAGGTGGCGTCAAGGTACCGCCTCCCTTGAGTGCGCCGAGTAGGTTTCGGGCAGCATCGGAAAGGCCCCTTACCCTCTTGGGGCTGAGCTTTGTCGCCAGAGACAGGCGTTCGACGCGCTCAGCTTCCGGGGCTGGGGTATCCACCGTGAGCAGCAGGGGCGCAGGCTCAGGTGTCGGGGCGGTGTGGCCCATTCGGGCAACGTGCTGGGCAGCATGGGCCTCAGCGAAGATCGCGCCGCGCTCAGCGGGCGAGAGGGTCAGCGCCCAAGCCAGCACGTCAGCAGGACCGCGCACCCGCAAGGCTTCGGTGCACTCGCCATCACCGAGACGGGGCATAGGGAGCAGGCCGCGAAGGCGCTCAGGGGCATATTTGGACATGTCTTAGCTTATGACAGGCGTACGCCCGTAAAAGTATAGATGTTACCCTGTCGGGGCTGTGTTTTACACGTCTAGCACGGTATCGAGCCCGATACCGTGCTAGGTTCTATAACTGAAATTATGAGATGTTGACTCGCGTACGCCCGTCATTTCCGATGATAACGGGATTATCATCGGCTGATATAAGCCTAGGTAGTGGCTGAGAGGGTGGTATGCCCTCGACAGTGCCTCGAAATTTTGCTCAGACACTCCCCTCGCCTTACTAGCAAGAAGGCGCACCCATTTATTAATAGAGATCCCCATTGCTATGAACAGGTAGATCTGACGAGCCTGGAGGTGGATCATCTTCTTGGACTAATCTCCCACGAGCGTCAATATCTATTATTGAGCGAATTATATTAATAGATGAGTATAAAAATATAAAACATATGGTAAATACATACACTACCCAGAAGAATAAAATTTCCGATAAAATTCCTTCTTTGGGCAAGA